>NZ_JBYCLA010000381.1:0-7108 GCF_057473665.1 Mycobacterium sp. TH-M25 | reverse complement strand
ATTGGACGGTCGCCGGGCTGCTCGCCACCAAGGCCAAGTCCGGGCGGACCGTCTCGGTGGTGCTGCCGGCGCTGAACGAGCAGGCCACCATCGGCTCGGTCGTCGACAGCATCACCCCGCTGGTCGGCTCGCTGGTCGACGAACTGATCGTGCTCGACTCGGGCTCTACCGACGACACCGAGATCCGCTCCATCGCGGCCGGCGCCCGGGTGGTCAGCCGGGAGCAGGCGGTGCCGGAGATCGCCCCGCAGCCCGGCAAAGGCGAGGCGCTGTGGCGCTCGCTCGCCGCGACGAGCGGCGACATCGTCGTCTTCGTTGACTCCGATCTGATCGACCCGGACCCGATGTTCGTCCCCAGGCTGGTCGGCCCACTGCTCACCGGCGACGGAATCCATCTGGTGAAGGGCTTCTACCGTCGGCCGCTCAAGGTGGGCGGGGTCGAAGACGCCGACGGTGGTGGGCGGGTCACCGAGTTGGTGGCCCGGCCGCTGCTGGCCGCGTTGCGCCCGGAGCTGGGCGGGGTGCTGCAGCCACTCGGCGGCGAGTACGCGGGCAGCCGCGAGCTGCTGACCTCGGTACCGTTCGCGCCCGGGTACGGGGTGGAGGTCGGCCTGCTGATCGACAGCTACGACCGGCTGGGACTGGACGCGATCGCCCAGGTCAACCTGGGGGTCCGGGCGCACCGCAACCGCCCGCTGACCGAGCTGAGCGTGATGAGCCGACAGGTGATCGCCACCCTGCTGTCCCGCTGCGGCATCCCGGATTCCGGGGTGGGGCTCACCCAGTTCCTGCCCGACGGCCCCGACGGTATGGACTACCTGCCGCAGACCGCGCCGTTGTCACTGGTCGACCGCCCGCCGATGAGCATCCTGCGACAGCGGTATGAGGCAGGATCGACGACGTGACATTGGTGTTGCTGTATCTGCTGGTGCTGATCCTGGTCGCGGCGCTGCTGTTCGGGGTGGGCAGCCTGATCTTCGACCGGGGGGAGCAGCTCCCGCCGCTGCCGCGCGGGACCACGGCCACGATGCTGCCGGTCTCCGGTGTTACCGGCGCCGACGTCGACGCGGTCAAGTTCGCCCAGGTGCTGCGCGGGTACAAGACCAGCGAGGTGGACTGGGTGCTCAATCGGTTGGGCCAGGAGCTCGACCTGCTCCGCGGCGAACTCGCCGCCGCGCAGGCGCTTCGCCCCGGCGGCGATCCGGTCAGGTGGCCCGGCCCGGGCGCGCGCTGACCGTGGCCGCGGCGCCGCCGGACGACGGCCGGGTCCGCTGCGGCTGGGCCGACGCCTACCGGGGCGATGGGTCCCAGCTCTACCGGGAGTATCACGACCGCGAGTGGGGCCGGCCGGTGTACGACCGGACCGCGCTGTTCGAGCGGATCAGCCTGGAGGCGTTCCAAAGCGGGCTGTCCTGGCTGGTGATCCTGCGGAAGCGGGCGGACTTCCGGCGGGCGTTCGCCGGCTTCGACATCGAGACCGTCGCCGGCTACACCGAGGCCGACGTGGCCCGGCTGCTGGCCGACCCGGGGATCGTGCGTAACCGGGCCAAGATCGAGGCGACGATCGGCAATGCCCGAGCGGCCGCCGACCTGGCCGCCACCGACCTGTCCGAGCTGCTCTGGTCGTTCGCGCCACCGCCGCGGCCGCGCCCGGTGGCGATGTCGGACGTCCCGGCCGCCAGCGTCGAATCGGCCGCGATGGCGCGGGAACTGAAGCGCCGTGGCTTCCGGTTCGTCGGCCCGACCACGGCGTACGCGCTGATGCAGGCCACCGGCATGGTCGATGACCACCTGCGGGCCTGTTGGGTGCCGCCGGCGGCGCGCCGACACCACCCGGGGCCGGGCCGTGTGCGCGCCGCGGTGCCGATAGGGGAGAATGGACCGGAATCGGCAGTCCAACGCCGGACGCCGCGGTGGGTCTCCGGCGGCCCAGACCCGCTCACGGCCAGCGTGACTATGGAGGGAGCATTCGATGGCGGCGATGAAGCCCCGGACCGGTGATGGACCCCTGGAAGCGACCAAGGAAGGGCGCGGCATCGTGATGCGGGTCCCACTGGAGGGTGGCGGCCGGCTCGTCGTCGAGTTGACTCCCGCCGAGGCGGCCGCGCTCGGCGACGAACTCAAGAACGTCACCAGCTGAGTTCGCCGGCCGCCTCGGCGTGAGACCGTCCCCTGGGGAGCCAGCCCCGGCAAACCTGGCAGGGGACTGTCAGGGCCGATAGGTTTAGGCCATGAGGGAAACGCCGCACGTGCTGGGCATCGTGCTGGCCGGTGGAGAGGGCAAACGGCTGCACCCGCTCACCGCGGACCGGGCCAAGCCGGCGGTTCCCTTCGGCGGCGCCTACCGGCTGATCGACTTCGTGCTGTCCAACCTGGTCAACGCGCGCTACCTGCGGATCTGCGTGCTGACCCAGTACAAGTCGCACTCGCTGGACCGGCATATCAGCCAGAACTGGCGGCTCTCCGGTCTGGCCGGTGAGTACATCACCCCGGTCCCGGCCCAGCAGCGCCTCGGTCCGCGCTGGTACACCGGCTCCGCCGACGCGATCTACCAGTCGCTGAACCTGATCTTCGACGAGGACCCGGACTACATCGTGGTGTTCGGCGCCGACCACGTCTACCGGATGGATCCCGAGCAGATGGTGCGGTTTCACATCGACGCCGGGGCCGGGGCGACGGTGGCCGGGGTGCGGGTGCCGCGCGCGGCCGCGAAATCGTTCGGCTGCATCGACGCCGACGAGTCCGGCCGGATCCGCAACTTCGTCGAGAAACCGACGAAGCCGCCCGGCATCCCGGACGACCCGGACACCACCTACGTCTCGATGGGCAACTACGTCTTCACCACCAAGGTGCTGGTCGACTCGATCCGCGCCGACGCCGACGACGACCACTCCGACCACGACATGGGCAGCGACATCATGCCGCGGCTGGTGACCGACGGGCTGGCCGCGGTCTACGACTTCTCCGCCAACGAGGTGCCCGGCGCCACCGACCGCGACCGCGGCTACTGGCGCGACGTCGGCACCCTGGACGCCTTCTACGACGCCCACATGGACCTGGTGTCGGCGCGCCCGATCTTCAACCTGTACAACCGGCGCTGGCCGATCCACGGCGCCACCGAGAACCTGGCGCCGGCCAAGTTCGTCAACGGCGGCTCCGCCCAGGAGTCGGTGGTCGGCGCCGGCAGCGTCGTCTCGGCGGGCTCGGTGCGCAACTCGGTGCTGAGCTCGAATGTGTTGGTCGACGACGGCGCGATCGTCGAGGACAGCGTGATCATGCCCGGCACCCGGGTGGGCCGCGGCGCGGTGGTCCGACACGCGATCCTGGACAAGAACGTCGTCGTCGGGCCCGGCGAGATGATCGGGGTGGACCTGGAGAAGGACCGGGAGCGGTTCGCGATCAGCGCCGGCGGCGTCATCGCGGTGGGCAAAGGCGTCTGGATCTGACGGCGCGGCTCACCACAGGCCGGGCAGCAGCCGGTAGCGCACCCGCTGGGTGTACTCGGCGTACCCGGCCAGCTGCTGGGTGAGCAGCTTCTCCTCGTCGAGGATCCGGACCGCCAGCACCGCCAGGCTGGGCAGCAGAAAGACCAGCCCCCAGTAGGAGCCCAGCGCCAGCGGCACGCCCACCAGCAGCGGGACGGTCGCGGCGTACATCGGGTGGCGCACCAGACCGTACAGGCCGGTCGAGACCATCCGCTGGCCGTCCTCGACGACGACGTTGGCCGCCGCGTACCCGTTCTGGACGACCACCGCCATGGTGCCGACCAGCCCGGTCGCCACCAGCGCGTCGCCGAGCAGGCAGATCGGCGTCGGCACCGGCGACCAACCGAACCGATGGTCGAGCGCGCTCGCCGCGATCATCGCCAGAAACAAGACGAACACCAGCGAACTGACGATCTTCTGCACCGGCCGGGTCTCCGCGAACGGTCCGGCGCGCATCCGCCGGCGGATCGCGGCCGGGTTGGTCCGAAGCAGGTGGACACTGGGAAACCAGGTCGCCAGGGCGAAGACGAGCAGGAACACCCAGCCCTGCCAGTAGTGCAGAGTTCCGGCCGGGACGAACACCAGTGCCACGAAGAGCGCCAGGCCCAGCACGGACGAGACCACCGATCTGCCGACGATGCTCATGGCTGCCTCCGTTCTGCGTCCGCGACGAACGCGTCGTACATGGTGTCCTCCGTCAGCAGGCCCTCGGTGAACACCTCCAGGGCCGGCAGCGTCATCTCGTCGGCGTAGTCGCGCAGCACCGCGCGCAGGTCGGTCGGGTTCTGGTGCAGCTGCAGGTACAGCAGGAAACCGCCGCCGCCGGTGATGGCCAGGTAGCGAGCCCGGGCCTTCGGGTCGCGGCTGGGTTTGACCGCGCCGGCCCTCATGCCTTCGGCGAGATACCGCTCGGTGTTGTCGATCATGGTGCGCCACAATGTCTTCGACAGCTCGCCGGAGGACTGCAGGCTGCGCACCAGGTAGGCCATCAGCGGGGCGTACGTCTCGATCTCGGCCAGCTGCGCGAGCCAGGACGCCGGATTGGTGGACCGGATCGCGTCGGTCTTCTGCTGGCGGATCTGCTCCGCGACGTACTCGTCGCAGGCGCTGCGCAGCCCCTGCTTGGAGCCGAAGTGGTGGATCACCAGGGCCGGACTCACCCCGGCGGCCTCGGCGATGGCCCGCACGGCGACGCCGAAGCCGTGCCGGCCGAACTGGTCGATGGCCGCGTCACGGATCCGGGCGCAGGCCGTCACGTCGGCTGAACGCATGTTCAATATGTTAAACATCCGTTCAGCCGATCGTCAAGCGTTCCGGTCGCTGCCCGGTCGCTCGGAAAATATGCATTTGATATGCGTCGGTGCGCGCGACCCGTCAGGCGGCGAACGGGCCGCCTAACGTCGGGTCCCCTTAGTAACGGACCGGATCTGGTCCCTGGCGCGGCAGTTGCTCAACCTCGACGAGCCCGCGCCGGTTTCGGCGCGCCGGCCCGCTGTACGGCTCGGTAGACGGTGGAGCGAGCGACCGAAAACAGCTCAGCGAGCTCGGTGCTGGTGTGCTTTCCGGCTCGCCACAGCTCGACGAGGTGTGCCTCCTGAGCGGGTTTGAGCTTGGGTTGCTTGCCACGCAGCCGACCTTTGGCCTTGGCGACCTTCATGCCCTCCCGTGTCCGCATTCTGATCAGGTCCGATTCAAACTCGGCAATCATTGCGAGGACGTTGAACAGTAGCCGCCCGACCGGGTCGGTCGGGTCGTGCAGTGAGCCGCCGATGTTCAGCTTGACCCCGGCGGTGGTGAGTTCCTCGACGATGTTGCGGGCATCGGTCAGGGAGCGTGCCAGCCGATCCAGTTTGGTTACCACCAGAGTGTCGCCTGAACGGCATGCGGCCAGCGCCTCGCGCAGTCCGGGACGAGCTCGGTTGGTACCAGTCAGACCGTGGTCGACGTAGATCCGATTCGGCTTCACGCCCAGCGCGGTCAGCGCATCGCGTTGGGCGGTGAGATCCTGCGCGTCGGTCGAGCAGCGGGCGTAACCGACCAGCATTCGGGCCACCAAACGACTGTACCGGTAAAGCCACCATCACCGGGCATTATTGCGGGCGGGTCTTGTGGGATTACGCAGGTCCTGACGCAGCAGGGTTTTCGAGGCGTATGGGTTGCTACCGGGGTTGTCCCGTAGCAGGTTCGGCCTACGGGCAGCTGATCGAAACATTGATCGTCATGACATAACGGGTGGCAGTTCTTGGACCATAGACGTCCGATGTCACAAAGCGGGCCCGTGGGCCTTGCAGTAGTGCGATGATCAGCCCATGGATCGCTACCGTCGGGGTGACCTCGTCTTCTTGTGCAGCACAACCTCAGCGTCATCTACGAAAGCTTGCCGAGCCGAGTATTCAGCGAAAACGGACTCGACTTCGAGACCTGGTACCCACTGGCGCGGCGCTTGCCGGGCATGGCGCGGTTCATGCTCACCCACCGTCACGAGCGCGAACGGCAGCGTCGCGTCCTGGACACCGTGCGGGAAGGCTTCGACGTTCGCTGCGGACCACTGGCGGCTAGCGGATCGCCAGCCCCCCAGGCGCCAGGACGATGATGTTGCTAGCTGAAAGGCCGACCCATGGATCGGACTGATGTCTCATTCCTATCAGTCGGCATACGTTGCGCGGGTTGGCTTTACCGGCCGGCCAATACCGATGACAACATTCCCTGTGTGGTGATGGCCCACGGCTTCGGACTTACACGCGCTGATGGCCTGGCCCGTTACGCCGAAGCGCTGGCGCGAGCCGGAGCCGCTGTACTGGTTTATGATCATCGCTACCTTGGCGATTCTGAAGGTGAACCGCGGCAACGGGTCCGCATGTCTGAGCAACTTGACGACCGCCTGGCGGCGATCGCATTTGCGCGCACACTTGACGGGATTGACCCCGACAGATTCATCTTGTGGGGCTACTCGCTGAGCGGCGGGACCGCGATCGAGGCTGCCGCTGCAGATGAGCGCATCGCTGGGGTCATTCTGCTCTGCCCCTTCGCTGACGGCCGGTGGCGGTTCAACTACGGCATGAGAACCCAGCCACGCAATGCACTGTGGCTGATGGGCCAGGCGATCAGGGATGCAATGATTCCGGTGTCAGCGCCGCCGGGCAGCCGCGGGGGACTGACCTTCCCCGGCGAGTTCGACGGTTTCCGCTCACTTGTCGCGCCTGGTCGGCGCAACGAAGTGCGCGCCGGCATAGTGTTACCTTTGCCATTCTGGCGGCCCGTTGCTCACGCGCGGAAGCTGAAGTGCCCGGTGCTGATTCAGGCTGGGCGACGCGACATTTCGGTATCCGCAAAGGCTATCGACCAGATCGCCCAACACGCACCTCAGGCAATGCTGAAACGCTACGACGTTGATCACTTCCAGCCGTTCTACGGCGACCATCCAGCGCAAATCATCACCGACCAAGCGGACTGGTTGAGGGCCACCATTTCAGCACTTGCTGAGCGCAAGAAGTGAATCGATTCCGTTCGACGGGGTCGGCTGAGCGCAAACATTCAGCTGCGGGTTTGACCTGGGGGCAGGGCTCCGGCGTTGTTGACTAGCAGGCCTGTGAGCTGGGAATTTTGGGGTTTAGTAGGTCGAG
>NZ_JBYCLA010000380.1:0-2655 GCF_057473665.1 Mycobacterium sp. TH-M25 | reverse complement strand
TGTCAAGCTGTTTCCTCATTGGATCCAGCCATTTGTCCGCAATCAACCGATCTCCCAGTTCGTGCTGGCGCTTCGCGCACTGGCCGGGGATACCACTAAGTCAGCCCTACCAGTGACATGGCCCATCATGGCGCCGACGTTGGCGTGGCTGGTCGGTTTCCTGGTTGTCCTGGTGCCCACATCCATCTTCGTTTTGTCTAGACGGCCATGATTCATATGACAAGTCAGGTAGTCGGGTTGGAACCCGTACGCTCGCAGTACCCAGACAACTCTGCTCGGCTGCTCGTTTCGCAGACTCTATTGCAGACCAAGCGGTTACTCACTCGGTGGGCGCGTGATTACGTCACCATCATCGGCGCACTCGTGTTGCCGATTATCTTCATCCTGGTGCTGGACATTGTGCTCGGCAATCTGATTTACGCGATAACCCGCGAGAGTGCGCTCTACAGCATCGTTCCGCTAATCTCGCTCGGTGCTGCGATCACTGGATCAACGTACGTCGCGATCGACCTGATGCGCGAGCGTTCCATCGGCCTGCTTTCCCGATTGTGGGTGCTGCCTGTGCACCGGGCATCGGGCCCGCTCTCTCGAATCCTCGCAAACGCAATTCGGACCCTCTTCACCACCCTGGTGATGCTGGGTACTGGGGTGATATTGGGTTTCCGGTTTCAGCAGGGTGTGCTTGCGAGCCTCATGTGGGTTGGCGTCCCGGTGATACTTGGCATCGCAATCGCCGCCATGGTCACCACGGTGGCGCTCTACGCAGAGCAAACATTCGTGGTTGAGGCAGTTGAGCTAACGCAAGCAATCACGATCTTTTTCTCCACGGGTCTGGTGCCCCTGAACCAGTATCCAGGCTGGATCCAGCCGCTTATTGCCCATCAGCCAGTGAGCTACGCCGTTGCGGCGATGCGCGGATTATCGATGGGCGGTCCAGTCCTCGCTCCGATGATCGCGACCCTGTTGTGGACAGCGGGTATTTGCGCCGCATGCGCGGTACCCCTTGTAGTTGGCTATCGACGGGCCTGCACGCATTGAGCCAGCATGCATTGATCAGTTGGGAGTCCTGAGGTGTTTCCTGGATCAGTGATCCGAAAGCTGTCACACAGCGAGGAAGTCTTCGCGCAGTACGAAGTTTTCACTTCCATGACAATCCAGCTGCGTGGTGTTGTCGATGTCGATGCGCTGTCGGAGGCCTTCGACGCGCTCGTGGAGACCCATCCAATCTTGGCCAGTCACCTTGAGCAAAGTCCCGATGGTGGTTGGAATCTCGTTGCCGATGACCTGCTCCACTCAGGGATCTGTGTCGTCGACGGCACCAACGGGGCGGGGTCGGGTATTAGTGGAGGCCAGGCCGAAGTGCGGCTCGATCAGAGCGAGTCCTTATTGAATATGCGGCTCACGCTTCGCGAGGGGGGCGGCGAGCTCGTACTTTATATTCATCACAGCATGGCCGATGGTCACCATGGGGCCGTTCTTGTCGATGAATTGTTCTCCCGCTACACCGACGTGGTGACCACCGGTGACCCCGGCCCGATAGTCCCACAGCCCACACCGCTGTCCATGGAGGCCGTGTTGCAACAGCGGGGCGTCAAGAAGCACGGCCTGTCGGGAGCCGAGCGTTTCCTGTCGGCGATGTATGCCTATGAAATACCTGCCACCGAGACGCCGACTGTCCTCGCGAAACCTGGATTGCCCCAAGCTGTTCCGGTCACGCGGCTCTGGCTCACCAAGCAGGAAACATCGGACCTCGCGGCGTTCGGCCGTGAACATCGACTCAGCATCAACGCCGTGGTAGCGGCGGCTATCTTGATGACCGAGTGGAAACTTCGCGAAACCCCGTACGTCCCGATTCCCTACGTTTACCCCGTCGACTTGCGATATGTTCTCGCGCCCCCAGTAGCCCCGACCGAAAGTACCAACCTACTCGGGGCGGCGGGCTACCTCGCTGAGATCGGGCCGGACACCGACATCGTCGATCTAGCAACCGATATCGGCGCCACACTTCGGGCTGACTTGGCCAACGGTGTGGTTCAACAGTCGGGCCTGCACTTCGGTACGGCATTCGAAGGAACTCCGCCCGGGCTGCCACCACTTGTCTTCTGCACTGACGCCACTGCGTTCCCAACGATGCGCACGCCGCCGGGTCTTGTAATTGAAGACATTCAGGGTCGTTTCTATTGTTCGGTCAGTGTTCCCCTCGATCTCTACTCCTGTGGCGTCTACGAAGGGCAACTGATCATCGAGCATCACGGACACATCGAGGAACCGGGGAAGGCTCTGGACGCGATACGTTCCTTGCTGTGCACTGTTCCCTCGGAGTATGGCTGGATCATGGAGTGACCCGAAGGTCGGGTTTGCGTCGTCGCCGAAGAGTTCCGACCCGTCCTGAATAGCCCGACCGCCAATTGTGCCGTTGCGGCTAGCCTACCTGCGTCTTTGCCGTTGTTGTCGGCTGGATGCATCCCACTCAAGCCAGGTCGAGGCTGAGGCGGTGGGTGATAGTGCGGATCGCGTACTTCCTGATTCCTACGGTGGCCCAGACGGCGACCGTGACCTTTGAGTGCCTCGGTGACATATATCGAGCGGCGGCGTAGTCGTGGATTGCCGCTTCCACTGCTGAAGAGCGAAACCTGCTGTTGAAAAGGGTAATTG
>NZ_JBYCLA010000379.1:0-2861 GCF_057473665.1 Mycobacterium sp. TH-M25 | reverse complement strand
CCCCGCCCCACCGCGACGCGGCCGGGCCCCCGTCGAGCGACCCAACTGCTCCGGCGCGCGCCCCGGCCGCCGCCGGGGCCCCGGCCCGCCCGAAGGCCGCCGAGATCACCCCGTCGTCGGTCTTCCATACCGCTTCGTAGTACTTGTGTTCGTCTGAGCTGCCGGCCAGTTCGGCTGTGGCTGCCAGGGCCATCTTCGGCGCCAGCTCGCCCGGGAAGGTGTCCAACACCTCGCTGAAATGCTTGCTCGCGGAATCGTAGTCGCCAGTGAGCAATTCGGAGACAGCGCGATACCACACCAGCCGCCAGCGCCAGCCGACCCGCTCGGCCAGGTCGTCGAGTTTACGGGTGGCCTTGGCGACGTCGCCGAGGTCCAGCAGCGCTCGAACCTCCATCAGCGGAAGCTCGACGGACTCCGAGAGGTCGATGTCCTCGGAATCCATGGCGCCGTGCCGGAATGCGCGCAGCGAATCCAGGGTCTGCACCGGTTGGGACAGCACGGTTGCTCGCAACAGCGGCGCAGCGACGTCGGCGGGGTCGACCAGCGGCACCTGCAGCGCCGTGACAATCTCCTTGGCGGTCAGCTTTTCTGCGTGCACATGGCCATCCAGATACACGTCGGTGTGAGCGACCAACAGCGCTTCGCCGAATACCGCGCGGCTGCGCGAGAAGATGCTCGATAGGCTCGGCCGCCGCACGCCGGTGTCCCGCGCAACCACTTCACGCAGCACACCGAAGAGCTGACCGGAGATCTCCTCGGCGCTGGCAAATCGCCGCTTCGGATCGGGATCGATTGCCCGACGCAACAATCGGCCGAACGAGTCGTACTGGGCCAGCACCGGATCGTATTCGGGGAGTCCCTCGACGTAGCGCCCGCCGCGGGCGCGCAACTTCAACGTGAGAGCCGCGAGGGTGCGCCCGACGGTGTAGATGTCGGTGGCCACAGTCGGCCCGGTCCGCACGATTTCGGGTGCCTGATAACCCGGCGTGCCGTAGAGGTAGCCGAACGAATTGATCCGCGACACCGCGCCGAGGTCGATCAGCTTGAGCTGCTCCTCGGTGAGCATGATGTTTTCCGGCTTGAGGTCGTTGTAGACCAAGCCGATCGAGTGCAGATAGCTCATGGCCGGAAGGATTTCCAGCACAAAGGCGATCGCTTCGGCGACGGGCAGTTCGTTGCCTTTGCGCCGCTTGAGTGACTGCCCACCCACGTACTCCATGACGATGTAGCCGACGGGTTCGCCGTGCTGGTCGGCGTGTTCGACGAAGTTGAAGATCTGCACGATCGAGGGGTGGACCACCTCGGCGAGGAACCGCCGCTCGGCCATGGCGATCGCCTGCGCTTCTGCATCGCCAGAATGCACCAGACCTTTGAGCACCACTGGGCGGTGGTTGACGTTGCGGTCCAGTGCCAGGTACACCCAACCCAGGCCGCCGTGCGCGATGCAACCTTTGATCTCGTACTGGCCGGCCACCACGGTGCCCGGGTTAAGTTGCGGCAGAAACGAATACGAACTCCCGCAATAGGGGCAATCGCCCTCGGACCGCGCTTTTTCGCCTTTTCTGGATCGCCCCACCGGCTTTCCGCAGTTCCAGCAGTACCGTTTCGACTCCGGCACAACCGGATTGGGCATCAACGCTTCCAGGGGGTCGATGTCGGCCACTCGCGGAATTTCGACCAGGCCGCCACCGAGTCGGCGCACCGGGGGTCGTTTCACCAACTCTGTCCGATCCGTCGGCGCGATACCGCCGATGTGGATCAAGAAGTCATCGTCGTCATCGTCGTCGAAGTCGGGCCGAAAGATCGCCTGGGTGGCCATCGGACGGCTCTGGGACGATGAATCCACCATCGCGTCGACGGACTCGGCGACCGGACCTGTGCCGTCCGCGTCCTGGCTGTCGAGTCCTGCCGGCTGCTCGGCCATCAGTCCACGTACCTCGGGGTTGGGGGCGCGGGCGAAGGACCGAGCACCGTCAACCATTTGCGGTACAACGTATTCCACGTCCCGTCACGCCGGATCCGCTCTAAGGTGCCGTTGATGAACCGCACCAACCCGGTGTTGTCCAACTGGACACCGATGCCGTAGGGCTGGCTGTCCATGTTGGGCCCGACGATGTGCAGGTAGGGGTCTTGCGACACCAGCCCGGCAAGGATCGAGTCGTCGGTGCTGACCGCGTCGACCTGCCGTTGCTGCAAGGTGACCAGGCAGTCGGCCCAGTTCACCACCTCGACCACGATGGCAGGCGGCGCGATCTCGCGGATCCGCTGCAGCGATGTGGTGCCCTTGGCCACGCAGACCCGCCTGCCGGAGAGATCGGCCGGTTTGGCGATCGGGGAATCGCTCGAAGCCAGAATGCGTTGCGCGGCATCAAGATAGACCGTGGAGAAGTTGACCAGCTTACGCCGCTCGCAGGTGATGGTCATCGTCTTGACGACAATGTCGACGTCGCCCTTCTGCAGCGCGGTGATGCGCTCGGCCGACGACAGAATCCGATACTCCACGCGCGCTGGGTTTCCGAAGATGTCGCGGGCGATCTCGCCCGCGATGTCGACGTCGAAGCCGACGATCTCACCGGTGATCGGATCGCGGAAGCTGAACAGGTTGCTGCCGATGTCCAAGCCCACAATCAGCCTGCCGCGGGCGCGGATGTTGGCCACCGCGGCGTCGGCGTCGGCCGGGTTGTCGAACGGGCGCAGGCTGGCCGTGGGATTGCAGTCGTTGGCGGTCTTGTCCGGGGGCAGCGGCGGCTGCGGCGGCATCTCCTGCATACCGGCCGGAGTTGGCGGCGGCAGGGTCGGCGCGGGCGCGATCACCATCGACCCCGACTCGCTGCAGCCCGCCAGCAGCGTCGTGGCGATCG
>NZ_JBYCLA010000378.1:0-2554 GCF_057473665.1 Mycobacterium sp. TH-M25 | reverse complement strand
CCGCGCTGGACCTGGGGTGCGCGGTCGCGCACCTCTGGCGCGGATCCCCGGTGAGCGCATACCCCCGCCGGGGGTGAGCTTCGTGGAGATCAGCCGTCGCGCGCGGACGCGAAGGTCGCCGAGATTGCGCAGCAGCGATTCGAGATGGGCGGCGCATCGGTGAATGTCGCCGATGATGTCATAACCTTCCACGGCTCAATTGTCGCTGCCGGGTATGACAACTTTGCTCGCGACGGGCAAGCACCGCGGCCAGACACGCAAAGGCGGCGATATCCCTGTGCGAGGTGATTGACACGCTGGAACGGCGGATCAGCTGGCGTCAACGGGCTTCGCGATAGTTACAACGAGCGCGTTCGTGGCGCGAATTAATTCCAGAGGCGCTACTTCGATTTCTACGCCGAGCGCGCCGGCTCCGACCAGGACAGACTCGTAGTTCAAAAGTTCGCGGGCTACCACGACGGAGATCGCGGAATCCAGCCCGAACGGCGATACACCGTGTCGCTGATATCCGGTGATCTCCTCCAGCTCTTGAGGACTGGCAATCTCCAACCGTCCTGCATCGAGCGCTTGAGCGGCTTGCTTGAAGTCGATGCGCTGATCCATCGGGCCAACCAGTACGGCGCACGAAGCTTTCGATTGCGCGCGGCAGAAGACGGATTTCGTTACCCGCGCCAGCGGATAGCCCAGCGCGTCAGAAAATACGTGGGTGTACGGATCTCGGTTGGGAAGTCCCGGTGATATCGAACTGCGCATGAGATGTTGAGCGAGTCTATGTGACGCTGAACCCGAGGATTGATTGTCGTCAAAGAGTCGCTCACTGCGTACCGGCAAGGGCTGAATCGTCGGACGTTGTTGTCCCGTAAAGACATTGGGCCGAACGATCAGGCTCGAATCGCGCGGCGTAAGCAGCTATCCACTTCTGGTTCTCGCAGAGGAACGGGTAGTCGGTGACCACCATGTGTCGCACGGCGAGCATCGCGAACGGTCCGTCGAGCGCCCTGAAGTCCGGGTTGCGTAACCCGCCCTGCGGATGGCCAGGGTAGAACTGGCCGACCATCAGCCCGCGTTCCACGAACATGGTCTTGCATTCGTCCTGGACGGCGTCGATCTGGCCAAACTCTGTCACGTCGGGGAAGACTACAACGACAGCTTTGTAGATCGATTCTGAGCCGCCCGCCGGAGGAAGTACCGGGAAAGCCGTTGCAATTTCGTCGAGCAGGCCGACCATCATGTCGTGCTCGAGGTTGTTCCCGCGCATGAATGCCACCTGCAGCAGCTTCTTCTTCATCGCGGCGCCGATGTAGGGACAGACGGCACCCGTGCGCCCGAGGTCAGGGTGCGACTTGCCCAGCCAGTTCTCGGCCCACTGCCTGACCGCCTCGAACTCCCACTCCGAGGCTTCCTGAGGCGCCGGATCGGCGAGCGACGACAGCGTCACCGAGAGGCCGCGGTTAACCTGACGCTGTTTTTTCACACCGGCCTCCCTGAACCAATGCGCTCGGGTGCCTCAGGAAGATACGAAGCGCTGGCGTGGAGCCGCGGAAGTCCGGGTGCCGATTCCCTTGCCTTGACTAGTGATTCGAGCATGATCCCAGCGAGCGTCTCCGCTACGGGCAGCTGAAGCAGGCCGGTGTGGTCGCAGGCAAGACGATGGCCGGCCACCGGGCCTGCGTGGAACCCGTCCCAGCCCAATAGATCTTCCTCGGTGACCGCCGAGAAGTCCTCACTCACGAACAGATCCATCGGCACCTGATGTCCGGGCTGCCGATAGCGACACGCGATCTCGGCACTCCCGCGATAGTCGAATTCGCGCACTGGCCATGGTGTACACCTCCGAAGCACCCGAATCGCGACTTCGGCGTACTTGGCCCACCGCTTACGTGCGGGCTGTTGGCGTATTGAGCGAAGCCGCGATCGCACCCTCTGCCGGTCGCGTTCCAGTTCATGCATCGGCGGCGCCACCGCATCAATGACGCCAAACCAGTCGATTTGCTGGCCGGCACGGACAGCCTGACGGGCGACTTCATAGGCCACCAGCCCGCCGATCGAGTAGCCGACCAGCGCAACCGGACCATCCGGCTGCCGCTCCCGGATCAACGAAAGGATCTGTCTGGCATGATCTTCGATGGTCATCGTTCGGTCGAACCGCCCGTCCGGCTGTTCGAGGACCAGCGCGTGCACCGGCTGCGTGGAACCCCACTGCGCCGTGAAGTGTCTCACGCTCATCCCCGACGCAGAATCGGCGAAGATGAAATGCAGCGGTCGGTCGGATGCGACTCCGTCGGTCTTGCTGTGGTTTTCCGTGCTCAGTAACTCCGCAAGCTTGGCAATGATCCTGCCGCTGTCGATGAACGACGCGAGCGAAAGCTCGACACCAAATATCTGCTCAACTTCGGAAATCAGCCGGGCCGCCAACAACGAATGACCGCCCAGGTCAAAGAAATCGGCGTTGACGTCGTCCACGGGCGTGCCCAGAAGGTCAGACCACAACGTGGCGACGCGCATTTCCGTGTCGGTCCGGGGAGGCTGGGCGTCGACGCGGCCTGGTCTCGGC
>NZ_JBYCLA010000377.1:0-4723 GCF_057473665.1 Mycobacterium sp. TH-M25 | reverse complement strand
CTGACCGCGGCGGCGGCTTGTTTGGCGGCGGTGGCGGCGTGGCCGGCGGTGGTCTGCAGCCAGGACGCGTAGGGGGCGGCCGCGGTGGCCATCGATGTCGCCGCAGGGCCCTGCCAGCCGTTGCCGGTCAGTTCGGATAACGCCGCGGCGCAGATGCCGGCGGCCGAATCCAGCTCTGCGGCCAGGCCGGCCCACGCCGTCGCTGCCGCTGACAGCGATTGCGGACCCGGGCCGGCATACATCAGACCGGAGTTGACCTCCGGGGGCCACACCCCGAAATCCAGCCCCGCCACACCAGCCATCACCGCCCCCGAGCTAACCGGCGCCTACAGCGTTGGCAGCCTCGGTCAACGCGTAGGAGCCCGCGCTGGTTCGCAAGGTGGTGACCAACATCGACAGAATCTGTTCCGCCTGCGCGCCGATCGCCTGATACAGGTGGCCGTAGCCGGCGAATTGGGCTGCGGTCAGCGCCGACACCGGGTCGGCGGCGGCGGGAATCACTCCGGTCGTCGGGGCCGCGGCCGCATCGTTGTGAGCCGACACCGCCGAACCGGCCCCGGCCAAATGCCCCGCAGCCGCCTCCAGCAGCTCCGGTTGCGCTGTGACAAAAGACATGGCACCCCTTCCTCGTTGAGACAGACACGTCTGTTCGCGGACGCAGCTCGCGTCATGTCGACCACGCGCGCGGGACACATCTGCAGAACTAGACGACAATGAATATCATTATCTGAGGATCCTATGAATATCACGAAAGGTGTAACAGGATCAAGAAGGTCGGTTAGGGATCACGGGCTGGGCTGCGCGGCGGGCTGATCCCGGCTCGACCGGCCGCGTCGAAGGTGCAACCAACGATCCGGCCCGCTCACACCGGTGAGCTGCGCGGTGAGATCTGCACGGTCGCTGGGCTACGGTGAAGCGCCGGCGGTAGGCGCCACCTTTGACGAGACGGAGGCCCAGCCAGATCATGTCCAGCGCGACAGCAGTGATGGGTGCCGGCGCGTGGGGTACGGCGCTGGCCAAGTTGCTGGCCGATGCCGGCGGCGAGGTGACGTTGTGGGCGCGCCGGCCCGAGCTCGCTGCGGAAATCAATGACAGTCTTCGCAACCCCGACTACCTGCCGGGCGTGCAGTTGCCCGCGGGCATCAGGGCCACCGCGGATGCCGAAGAGGCGCTCGATGCGGCGACAACGGTGCTGCTGGCCGTGCCCGCGCAGACGATGCGCGCCAACCTCCAACAGTGGAACGGTCTGTTCGCCACCGGAGCGACGTTGATCAGTACCGCCAAAGGCATCGAGTTGGGCACGCTGATGCGGATGAGCCAGGTCATCGTCGACGTGACCGGCGTCGACCCGTCGCAGGTCGCGGTGATCTCCGGGCCGAACCTCGCCAGCGAGATCTCCGCCGGGCAGCCGGCCGCCACCGTCATCGCGTGCAGCGACTCCGGTCGCGCGGTGGCGCTGCAGCGGATGCTCAACGCCGGTTATTTCCGGCCGTACACCAACGCCGATGTGATCGGCACCGAAATCGGCGGCGCCTGCAAGAACGTGATCGCACTGGCTTGCGGGATGGCGGCCGGCCTCGGCCTCGGGGAAAACACGGCGGCGGCGATCATCACCCGCGGCCTGGCCGAAATCATGCGGCTTGGCATCGCGGTCGGCGCCAAGGCTGCGACGATGGCCGGCCTGGCCGGGGTGGGCGATCTGGTCGCCACCTGCACCTCGCCGCGGTCGCGCAATCGTTCCTTCGGCGAAAGCCTGGGGCGCGGCGAAACCCTGGAGTCGGCGATGCGGGCGCGCGACGGCCACGTCGTCGAAGGGGTGACGTCGTGTACCTCGGTGCTGGCGCTGGCCTCCAGTTACGACGTCGAAATGCCGCTGACCGACGCCGTCCACCGGGTCTGTCACAAGGGCTTGTCGGTGGATCAGGCGGTGATCGCGCTGCTGGGGCGCAGCACCAAGCCGGAATGAGCTTGTAACCAGCGCTGCAGCACCAGACGGTAGCCTCTCTAGACTGTGGACGCCCGCCTGCCTTCCGGTACGCCCGATCAAGGCCGTGTCCGGGTTGCCGTTGTATTCGGTGGACGCAGCAACGAGCACGCCATTTCCTGCGTCTCGGCGGGCAGCATCCTGCGCAACCTGGACCCTGAACGGTTCGAGGTCGTCGCGGTGGGCATTACCCCGGAAGGCTCGTGGGTACTGACCGACTTCGACCCGGACGCGCTCGCGATCGCCAACCGGCAATTGCCCGCAGTGAGCGCGCAGTCGGGCATCGAGCTGGCGCTGACTGCGGACCCCGGGCGGGCTGGGCAGCTCATCGCACTGTCACCGGGCGGAACCGAGGTGTTGGCCGCGGTCGACGTGGTGTTCCCGGTGCTGCATGGGCCGTACGGCGAAGACGGCACCATTCAAGGCCTGCTCGAGCTCGCCGGGGTGCCATACGTTGGTGCCGGGGTGCTGGCCAGCGCGGCGGGAATGGACAAGGAGTTCACCAAGAAGCTGCTGGTGGCCGAGGGACTGCCGATCGGCGACTACGCGGTGCTACGGCCATCGCAATCCATGCTGGACACCGAACAGGTTGACCGGCTTGGGTTTCCGGCATTCGTCAAACCAGCCCGCGGCGGCTCCTCGATCGGTGTCAGCCGGGTCACCAGTCGTCAGGAACTGCCCGACGCGATCGCCTACGCCCGCAAGCACGACCCGAAGGTGATCGTCGAGTCGGCGATCGACGGCCGGGAACTGGAATGCGGCGTACTCGAATTCCCCAATGGCACAGTGCAAGCCAGCGCCGTCGGCGAGATCCGGGTGGCCGGGGTCCGCGGCCGTGAGGACTCTTTCTACGACTTTGCGACCAAATACCTCGATGACGCGGCCGAACTCGACGTACCCGCCAAGATCGACGACGACGTCAGTGATGCCGTGCGGGAGTTGGCCATTCGGGCGTTCAGGGCGATCGACGGCCGGGGTCTGGCGCGGGTGGACTTCTTCCTCACCGACGACGGGCCGTTGATCAACGAGGTCAACACGATGCCCGGCTTCACCAGGATCTCGATGTATCCCCGGATGTGGGCGGCCAGCGGCGTGGACTACCAAACCCTGCTCGCGACCATGGTGGACACCGCGCTGTCGCAGGGGATAGGTCTGCGCTAGCCCGGTTTGGGGTTAGCCCGGCATTGGGGTTAGCCCGGTCTCGACGGATCGATCGGGTGGGCCGGCAGGACGCGGTCGATCAGCTCGGAGAGTTGTTGGATCGGCGTCGGTCCAGAGCCCTGCGGCAACGTCAGCGCCACGTAGACGGTGCGATCGACGGTGTACCAGGTGAATCGTTGTTCCTGGCCGACCTCGAACCACTGCACCCGGTCGACGACCTGGATCGGGGCTCCGACGACGAAGTCGACCGGACGCTCGAGGCCACATCGCAGTACGACGGGATCCCCGGCGCCGGCGGGCTGCCAGGCGGCGACACCGGCGGGTGCGGGCTGGGCCAGTTGGGCGCGGGAGTAGTCGCCGAGTCGTTGGGGTAGCGCGCCGAACAACGTCTGGCAGGCGGGATCCTGGGCCTGCGGCGCCGGCATCGCGGAGACGACCATCGGCGACACCTCGTTGCGGGTTGCCGCGATGGCCAAGATGACACCGATCGTGCCGATCGCCACCACCAGAGCGGCGATGAGCGCCGTTTTCGGCGGGCCATCAGACGCGGCCATAACCTCACCCTCTGCTCGATCTCGGTGCTCTAGAACTTACCGTTGTCGGTGTGGCAAGCGGTGGGTCGGATCGAACGCTCGGGAACCTCGGTGAGTTCGGGGTGATCGAGCGGCTGACGCGCGGCCGGCCCACGTCGGGCGACCTGGTCGTCGGGCCGGGCGATGACGGCGCGGTGGTTGCCGCCGGCGACGGCCGCGTGGTGGTGTCGACCGACATGCTGGTCGAAGGCCGGCATTTCCGGCTGGATTGGTCGACACCGCACGATGTCGGCCGTAAAGCCATGGCGCAGAACGCTGCCGACATCGAAGCGATGGGCGCACGGGTCACCGCCTTCGTGGTCGGCGTTGGCGCGCCGGCGCACACCCCGGCCGCGGACATCGACGCGCTGACCGACGGGATGTGGGACGAGGCCGGCCGGATCGGTGCCGGCATTGTCGGGGGCGACCTGGTCAGCAGTCCCCAGTGGGTGGTGTCGGTGACGGTGCTCGGCGACCTCGGTGGCCGAGCACCGGTGTTGCGGTCGGGGGCGCGGCCGGGCTCGCAGTTGGCCGTCGCGGGCCGGCTGGGTTGTTCTGCCGCAGGATATGCGTTGTGGCACCGCGGGGTTGATGGATACAGCGAGCTCCGTCGATGCCATCTGGAACCGTGCCCGCCGTACCGGCAAGGTCGCGCGGCCGACGCGGCAGGGGCGCTGGCCATGATCGACATCTCCGACGGTCTGGTCGGCGATCTCGGTCATGTGGCCGAGGCGTCCGGCGTGTCTATTGATCTGAGCACCAAGGCGTTGCGCGCCGACCACGAAGCGTTGGTGGGCGCGGCGGAGGCCGTCGGCGCCGATCCGTGGGACTGGGTGTTGGGCGGGGGAGAGGACCACGCTCTGGTCGCGGCGTTCGCAGGTCCGATACCCGCCGGGTGGCGGGTGATCGGGCGGGTGCTCGGCGGGTCTGCGGGCGTGCTCGTCGACGGCCGGCCCTGGCTCGGCTATGCGGGCTGGCAGTCCTTTGAGCAGTAAGGTAGCGGTGG
>NZ_JBYCLA010000376.1:0-2953 GCF_057473665.1 Mycobacterium sp. TH-M25 | reverse complement strand
TCACCGGCGGTGCTGATAATCCGGTATGAGGCAGTGAGGTCGTCGGATAACGCTTGTCGTGCGGAGACGCTGTCTATGGCTTCCTCGACTCTGCGGCGCGCGGCCGCGATCGCGGCTTTCATGGAGTCGGCGGCTGTGACGATGCGGTCGGCGTCGGCGCGTGCGGCGGTAATTAGGGTGGTCTCGGAACCCAGTTGACTCAGGGCCGTGGCGGCCTCTGCGAGCTGCTCGGCCGACCAGTTCGCGACCGCTGGCAACGTGCGGGAAACAGCGGCGGCGAGTTGGTCGAGCTCTTGTCGGGCAGCGGCCAAAGCGGTGCCGGCAGCTCTGGCGGCATCACCGAGGGCTTCCGTCCGGCGTAGATGCTCGCGAAGCAACGCGATCCGTGTAGGAGTCAGAGCATCATCGGTGCCGCATACCGGGCATTCAATCGGGTGATCGAGCCCGGCGTATTCGTTGACGGTGAGTAAGGCGTCGAACATCGGCGTGAGGCGCGCGGTGCGCGGATCAGCTTCGGTCAAAGCCCTGGCGTACGCACTGAGATCGGGACCGGTAAGTGCCTCAATCGTGAGCGGGGTCGAGCTAAACGCTGACAGCGGAAAAGCCTTCTCGCGCTGGGCTTCCAATGCTGCGACGATTGCAGCCTCGAGACCTTCAAGTGTGTCGAAGGTGGGATTTGAACCGCTCGCGGGGTCGGCCAAGACTGCGGCGCCCGCCTCGAGCAGCGCATGTGTAAGAGCCGTACTCGCAGTCTCGGAAGTAAGCGGCTTCTTCACTAACGCGGTGATCGAAGTTGCAGCCGCGGCGGCTGGTGTACCGCCCAGTGCGTCAATCTTGAGAAGCGCGGGCCCGGGTTGTTCGGACTCCAAGCGTGCCCTGGCCGCTCTCACGCGTTCGCGGAATTGGTCGAGGTCCGTTAGCGACAGCAGGGCTTTGAAGTATCCGACGCGCTGTTTCGGCTCGGTGGACAGCACATGGCGCAAGATGTGTTGCAGCAGAACGGGCGCCGGCACCGGCCCGTCAGCCAACGGCAGGCCCACCTGCTCCAGGTCGCCGACTTCCACGCCGTCTAAGAGAAGGCGGCTCTCGCATTCTGTGCCCTGTCCGAAGTCACACAGCAATTCGCGTCGGACAACGTGGGTGGCACCCTGGATGTCGCGCACTACCGCTTGAACGTAGACCTCGTCGTCGCCAGCAGGTAGGTGGGCATTCCGCAGACTGTCGTTGTATTCAGCTTTTGCGCCACCGAGCAACTCGCGGCGGCTGCTGCGGCCACTTATCAGAAATTCGATGGCCTCAGCCAGACTAGTCTTGCCCTGGCTGTTGCCGGCATGTACTACCACCAGCGGAGCATCGAGCTGCAGAACGCGTGCTTCGGCGCCGAAGGCTCGGAAGCCACGTACCTCCAGCGAAATCAAGCGAGGGGGATGGACGGCGGTCACGACTGCCGCCAACTGTCGATGACCGCATCGAGTGCTAGGTCAATGGCATCTTCCGTCGTCAGTTGAGCGACGGCCTCGGCGAGTACGCGGGCGTCGCGCTTACCAGGGCTGTCACCGACAAGCTGTGCCAGCAAGGCGTCGAGATTCGGTAATAGGTCGCTCATTCCGGGGGCAGCCTACCTGGCTTCCTATCCATCCCTGAATGCTTGCCTTCTGCTTCTGCGATCTATTCGAGGCCGTGCGCAAAGACGGGATCGAGGCATGAGGCAATCAGAGTGATCTGGTCGTCAAGGCTCTCCTCGCAGACGGCTTCGAGCTGTTCCTTGCGGCGCCATGCGGCCCATTTCGCTTGCCCGACAGCCCCATAGCCGGCCAGGTGCGGCGCTACTGGTTCGAGGGTGACGCCGCGGTGTTGTGCGACGGCTCGTGCGGAGCGGAGCAATTCATCGGGGTCGATGCCGTTGCGGGCCAGCTGGACAATGTCGACGTAGTCACGCCAGCGTGTGCTAGCGATGCCGCGCTCGAGGATGGTGACGCCCTTTTCGGCGATGCTCGTCTCGGGCGCGTAACCAAGGAGCGCGATTGGGTCGCCAAGGATCCGATCGATCGTTACTTCCCGGGGCGGTGGCACGACCGGGTCTCCGGTAGATACATCCCAGGCTGCGGCACCCTTCCAGGGTCCGATCGATACGGAGACTCGTACTCGAAGACCCGGGTAGTTGGCTTGTTCACGGATCTCTTGCACGTTGATCGTGTCGAGGTCGAACACGACCCCGTCGTCAACGTCTATCGCCGCGATGTCGCGGACCACGCGGGTGAGATACGCGGCGGTGACGTCAGCGCGGACAGCGTTGGAGTCGGCGTCCCTTGTCGGGCGCCGCGCCCCATAGGCGGCGAGGAGAACTCCGCCCTTGAGGACGAAGTCGCCGGCATGTGAGGTACGCGTGAACCGGTCCAGGAACGATTCGAGGGTGTGCCGGATCAGGTACTCCTGTGTCGGTGCGCCGGTCCCGCTGTTGGCGGCTGAGGCGCGGGCGACAGACTGAATCTGGCGGAACACCGCGTCGCCGGGGCTCACCCCAGCATGTCCAATGCGTGCAGGATCGGTGACTTCGCCCGCGGGAGGCGGGACGCGACCTCGATCAGCCGGGATGGTGTGCCACCTCGGCGCAGCCATTCGCGCAGCGCGTCGCGCGCCAGTTCGTATCCGACCTCGCTGCGGAGTCGGAACGCGTCGGCTATTGACCGTTCAGGTGAGTAGATCCCGATCGTCTGTTCCGATCCGGGGATCGCGATTTCGTCGCGTCCGATCTCGAATGTGGCCCGGTCGAACTGATGCCATGCGATCGCACCCGTGCTCGTGGGTGTCCTCGACCCTCGGGGGATCGCGACATCCAGCGCGGTCGGGATCGCGTCGGTCAGGTCGTAATGGGCGAGCGCGGAGATCAGGCAGATCGTGGCATCCGCGCGGCGGGTCGCGGCCTCGAGCAGATCCCAATCGGCAGCCGAGG
>NZ_JBYCLA010000375.1:0-6069 GCF_057473665.1 Mycobacterium sp. TH-M25 | reverse complement strand
ACGGTCGGGCAGCAGTTCTCCGACGCTCTCGCCTCCCGCATCAAGGGCCGTTCGATGGATGTGTATCCGGTGAATTACCCTGCCTCGCTGAACTTCTCGCAGGCCGCTGACGGCGTTGCCGATGCCGCCAACAAGGTCATGGACACCGTCAACACCTGCCCGGCCACCAAGATCGTGCTCGGCGGCTACTCACAGGGCGCCGCCATCGCCGCCTACATCACCTCGGATAACGTCCCGCCGGGCTACGCGCTCCCCGCCGGCATCAGCGGTCCGCTGCCGCCCAATGTCGCCCCGCACGTTGCTGCGGTCACGCTGTTCGGCAAGCCCTCCGACGGGTTCCTGAACCTGGTCGACCGCGACGCCCCGCCGATCACCATCGGCTCGGCCTACGTGAACAAGACGCTCGATCTCTGCACTCCCCAGGATCCGGTGTGTTCGTCGGGCCAGGGATTCAGCCGCGCCGCGCACAGCGCCTACAAGACCAACGGCATGACAGATCAGGCGGCCGACTACGCCGCCAGCAAGCTCGGTCGCTAACCCCGTCCACCTTCGGCGGATATTGCGCCAGACGGGACGGCGAGAGCCTTCCCGGCCGCACGTCAGAGACCTACGCTTGATGTCATGAGACAAATCGTGTTGCGCGCAGTTCTGCTGCTGGGAGCGTGGGCGAGCGGGCTGCTGGTGGCGGCGCAGGTCGTGCCCGGCGTTTCGTTGTCGGTGTCAGGATTTATCGTCGCCGTGCTGGCCTTCTCGGCAGCGCAAGCCGTGCTGTCGTTGTCGCTCTTGAAGTTGCCGCATGAGTATGCGTCGGTGCTGATGGGCGGCACCGGCCTGGCGCTGACCGTTTTTGCCCTGGTTCTCGCCACGGCAGAAACGCACGGGTTCACCATTCGCGGCATGGCGTCCTGGTTGGCCACGACGCTGGTGGTGTGGCTGGTGACGACGATCGGGGCGATTTCGTTGCCCGAATTGTTGGGCCCTGAACAAGCCGGCTCGACCTGACCCAAGACCGGTCGGCAAACTACCCTCGCTGCGGGTGTTTTCGGGTCACATCTGCCTCCGGTGCATCGAGTGTGCATTCTGGGCGTCGACCGTGCATCGTGGGCGGGCCAAGCGCGAAAATCCCGCCCCCCGTACACACTCGACGCCCAGGATGCACACTCGACGGGAGCAGTCGCAAAGCGGCGGGCGGCTGCCGGCAAAACAGCCTGACAATAGTCATTTCGGTAGGTCTGCCGAGTGAGTAGCATCTTTTGCATCTCGTCCGACGACGGAGGGAGATGAGATGGGCGACACTCATCACGATCCGACCGATCATTCGCGGACTACGCAACCACATGCTGGCCTCGCCATGAAGGACAACTTCTACTGGCCCGGGCTGATCCTGCTGGCGGTTTCCGTGTTCGGGATGATCAGCACGGTGGTGGCCGCGTCGTATCGCCACTACGAGTGGATCAATACCACGGTGCTCATCGCGGCTCTCGGCGCGATTGCCGGAGCATTGTGGTTGGTGGTAGAGCACCGCCGGGTGGCTGGCATCGAAAAGCGTTGGCACACAGCGCAGCACGAAGGATTGTTGCGCTAGCGGCGGGAGATCGAAATCATGCCTGCCGAGCCGCCACGATGCGGCCGACGCGCTGCGCTGGCTGTGTTCGGTGGCAGGCGCGATGTCGTTGGCGGGCTGGGTCGGCGAGCGATCTCGGGCCGTGGCTGACGGTCGGCTGCATCTAAGTCGGGTGGTGGCATTGGGGCGTTCGGCTGGCGGGATGGGTCGCCGCCCAGCACGCAGCCGTGCGTCTGTCGGGCGTCATTTCCCAAGCCGGCATACTGGACATGGTCCAGGCCGCCGACTCGGGAGTGGGCGATGGCGCCGTCGAAAACTTCCTCGGTGGTGCGCCCGCCCAGGTTCCGGCCGCTTACGCTGACGCGTCGCCAATAGCCCGGGTGCCCTTGGGTATGCCGTCGATCTGCATTCACGGCCGTGCGGACACCGTAGTGCCGATCCAGCAGTCAGAGCGGTTCGTGGCGGCTGCACATAGTGCCGGCGACCATAGCGAATTTACGCGCGTTCGACGGCGGTCACTTCGACGTGATCGCGGTGGGTTCACAGGCGTGGTCGATGACCATCAGCGCGTTGAGCGACCTGACCGGGCGCTGATGTCGGAGGACCGGAATCGTTCCCGAAAAGTGGAGATAAGGGGACTCTGATACATCGCTCAGCCAGCCAGAGACGTGGATCAGTTTTGCGCAACTCAATTCATGCGGTCGTGCTGGACGAGCCAGTGCATCGCACGACACGACAGGTTTATTGACGCACTCGGTCGGCGAAACAGGGCCGACAGCCCTCATCGGGTACAGTTGGGGAGCCGCTAACTTTGCCGGCGCTCAGGGATGACTTGCTGAACGTTGGGTGCACACCCCGCCCCGATCCCGTCGCCTTCTGGGACTTCTCAGAGGAAGTCATGTCTTCGCTCGCCAGTGGCACCCCATCTGTCTACGCGTCCGCACACAGTGATCCGGCAGATCCCTTCGCCTGGCCCGCTGGTTCCACGGCGATCGTGTATTGCGAGGGCCAATTCGGCGAGCAGGACGGCAAGACCGCCAATGGCCTGGTCAGGCACTCGGAGAAGTACGAGATCCTCAGCGTCATCGACAGCCTGCGGGCCGGCGCCGACGCCGGAAAACTCCTCGACGGCACCGCGAACGGTATCCCGGTGCTGGCGTCGCTCGCCGAATGCATCTCGCACGCCGGCCGCGTACCTGACAACCTGATCTGTGGGCTGGCGCCCGCCGACGGCCTGCTGTCGAGCGAGCAACGGGTAGTCCTGCTCGACGGTATCTCCCGCGGGATGCACATCATCAACGGCCTGCACGAGTTCCTCAACGACGACGCCGAGTTCGCGGCGGCGGCCGTGATCGCCGGCGTCACCATCACCGATGTGCGTCGACCGAAGGACAAGCGCGACCTGCACCTGTTCTCTGGCCGGATCTTCGACGTCACCTGCCCCAGGATCGCGATCCTGGGCACCGACGGGGCGATCGGCAAGCGCACCACCGCTACCTTGCTGGTTCAGGCGCTGAACGCGCGCGGCATCAAGGCGGTCATGGTCGGTACCGGTCAGACCACCTTGATCCAGGGCGGTAAGTACGGCGTCGCGCTGGACGCGCTCGTCCCCCAGTTCTGCTCGGGCGAGGTCGAACACCAGGTCGTCGCCGCCTTCGAAGGTGAGGACCCCGACGTGATCGTGGTCGAAGGCCAGGGCGCGCTCAGCCACCCCGCCTACATCACGTCGGCTCACATCCTGCGTGGCAGCCGCCCAGCCGGCGTCATCGTGCAGCACGCACCGAAGCGCAGGGTGCTCGGCGACTTCCCGATGGTGTCGATGCCGACCGCGGCCAGCGAGATCGCATTGATCGAGGCCTTCGTCGAGACGCGAGTCATCGGGGTCACCATCAACCACGAAGAGATGACCGAAGACGAGTTGAGCGATGCGATCGCTGAACATCATTCGGTGCTCGGCCTCCCGGTCACCGACCCGCTGACGCGCCCCGCGTCGGATCTGGTCGACATGGTGCTGACGGCCTTCCCCGCGCTCGCGGCAGTGGCCGGCAGCAACACCTCAGTGTGACGCTTCGGGTCGAGACCGATCTCGACAAAGTTGAGCAGAACACGCGGAGCCTGGTCGACCGACTCGCCGCGACGGGCATCCGGGTCACCGGGATCACCAAGGCTGCGCTCGGCTCGCCGGGCGTCGGCGCGGCGATGCTGCGCGGCGGCGCCTGCGGCCTCGGTGATTCCCGGGTACCGAACCTGCTTCGGTTGGCCGGGCTCGATCCGCCGCCCACGCGCACGCTGATCCGATCGCCGATGCTCAGCCACGTCGCATGGGTCGTCGACACCGCCGACATCAGTTTGAACACCGAGGGCGTCGTGCTGGCAGCGCTCGATCGGGCCGCCTCCCGGCAGAAGCGGATGCACGCCGTCGTGCTCATGGTCGAGCTGGGTGACCTTCGCGAGGGCATCGCGCTCGACGACGTCCCTGCGGCCGTGCGGGCCGTACTCGCCCACTCCTGCCTGCGGCTCGCGGGGCTCGGTGCCAACCTCGCGTGCCAGAACGGCGTCGTTCCCAGTGACCGGAACATGGGCATCCTCAGCATGCTCGCAAACGACATCGAGGCGCTGCACGGGATTTCGCTCGCCGTCGTCTCGGGCGGCAACTCCGCGAACCTGAACTGGGCCTTGCACACCCACGATGTCGGCCGGGTCAACGAGCTGCGCATCGGCGAGGCCATCCTGCTCGGTGTCGACCCGCTGTACCGGACACCGATCCCCGGCCTGCACACGGATGCCTTCACCTTGATCGCCGAGGTCATCGAGGTCGCCATGAAACCGGCTCAACCGTGGGGCGATCGCGCCCAGGGGGCTTTCGGCGAGGTGCCGGCCCGCACCGGCAACAAGACCGTGCGCCAGGCAATCCTGGCCCTCGGCCGCCAAGACGTGGACCCCGACGGTCTGCAGCCACCCGAGGGGATCACGATCCTCGGGATGAGCAGCGACCACTTGATCGTCGACCTCGGCGATCAAGTGGTCGCGGTCGGCGACGAGGTCAATTTCGGTCTCGGCTACGGCGCACTCGTGCGGGCCATGACGTCGCCTTTCGTCACCAAGGTCGAGCACGTCGGTAGCTCAGTCGCAGCCGAGGCGAGGCATGTGCCGTTTTCGATCGAAGGCACCGACGCCTGAGACCTTCTGGTCTCAGAACGTCCCGGTCGAGTGACCCAACGCAGTCAGGATGTCGTAGACGTCATTGGCGGTGACGGCGGAGATGTTGCCTTGAGCGCCAAGGACTTCGGCCACGTCGTTGCTAAACCCATAGCCGGAGTCGGCGTAACTGGCCACGGAGCTGAACGGATCGTCGACGATCGCGACGTTGTTATTGCCCTCGAAGGCTGTCGCGAAGCTGTTCTCCGGGCCCAGGTTCAAGGCGTAGTTGTCGTTGCCGATTTGCGCGTAGGTACCGGCGAACTCCTGCGTGAAGTTGGTGTCGCCGATGGCAATGTTGCCGTTGCCGCCATAGCCCGCAAAGGAACCTTCGTCGTAACCGGTCATGGTGCCGGACTCGCTGGCGTAGTTACCGTTGCCGCCCACGGCGTCCACGCCGTCATACAGGCCGCTGTTGTTACCGAAGTCGATGGCGGTGTCGTTGTTACCGCCCGCAGTGACTCCGCCCAGGCCACCGCCGCCGGCGAACGCGCCCTCGTTGCCGCCGCCGCTGGCGCCGTTGGTGTTGTTGCCGATGTCGATGGCAGTGTCGTACGCGCCGGTCCCGGAGCCTCCGCCCAGGTCGCTGTTGCCGGCGTAAGCCCCGTCGCGGGCGCCCACGGACGGCAGGTCGTTGTTGCCGATGTCGATCGCGGTGTCGTAGTTTGCGCCCGCGTCGCCAGGGTGTCCGCCGGCAACGGCGAGAGCGTTGGTGCCCTCTGCCTCGGCCACGTCGCCGATGCCGCCGCCGGCGGTGGCGAATGCGCCGCTGCCTTCGGCGATCGCCAAGCCGCCCTGCGCGGCGGTGGTGTAGGCGGTGGCGCTGCCCTCCTGGAGCAGCGAATACCCGTCGAATGAGACGGCGAGATTCAGGCCCGACGACGCGGCAGGCAGGGCCGCGCCCGCCAGCAGACCATCGATCGACGTCAGCCAGTCAGAAGAGGTGTCGGCGGCGGCGATACCCGGGGACGGAACCAACGCCGCCCCAATTCCCAATCCGACCGCCAGCATGCTCAGTTGACCGACTCTACGAACGTTGACCACGGGTGTCCTTCCCAGGAGACACTGACGGACCCGAGCTTGAGAGATCGGGACCGGCCAAAAATGAATTCGCTTCGCTTCCAAAAGGATTCAGACTAGGAACTGAGCAAATTACGTTCTTCGACCGCCCTGCAGGCTCTCTTCGCTTGTCGGGTTCATCCTTCGGTTTGTTGCTACGGCGCCCCCTGGCTACAACGATTCATGAGCATAGTCGCCCGCCGAGCTTGTTGTTGTGTAAACGCTTGGCGCAGGGGTCGATACGTTGG
>NZ_JBYCLA010000374.1:0-5603 GCF_057473665.1 Mycobacterium sp. TH-M25 | reverse complement strand
GGCGACGGCGAGCATCACCACAAAGAAGCCGAACTCGTCGTCGGAAAGCTTTTCACCGTCGATATCGGCTTCGATCAACGCGGTCACGATGTCATTGCCGGGATTCTTGGCCTTGATCTCGGCCATCTTCATCGCGTAGGTGATCAACTCCAACGAGGCCATCTTCGGATCGATATCGGCGTACTCGGGGTCTTCGCTGCCGGTCATCTGGTTCGACCATTCAAATAGCTTGCCCCGGTCCTCTTGCGGCACGCCCAGCAAACCCGCAATGGCCTGGAGTGGCAGCTCGCACGACACCTGCTCGACGAAGTCTCCAGAACCCGCGACCGCCGCCGCTTTGGCGATCTTTTGGGCGCGATCGTTGAGTTCATCGTGCAGACGTCCGACGACCCGCGGCGTGAAACCGCGAGAAATGATCTTACGCAACCGGGTGTGGTGCGGCGCGTCCATGTTCAGCATGACGAACCGCTGCACCTCGATCTCCTCACGAGCTATCTCGTTGGGGAACCGCGGTATCACCCCGTTCTGCCAGCTGGAGAAGACGTCGCTACGACGCGACACCTCTTTGACGTCGTCAAGTTTCGTGATCGCCCAGAAGCCGCCGTCATGGAAACCTCCGCCAGTACCGGGAGCCTGCTGGTTCCACCAGATCGGCGCGGATGCGCGCAACTCGGCGAACTCTTCGACCGGTATCCGCAGGGCGTACATGTCAGGATCCGTCAGGTCGAATCCGGGTGGAAGATTCGGGCGGGGCACGCTACTTCTCCTTACTGAC
The DNA here is from genome assembly GCF_057473665.1 of Mycobacterium sp. TH-M25. Lineage (NCBI taxonomy): Bacteria > Bacillati > Actinomycetota > Actinomycetes > Mycobacteriales > Mycobacteriaceae > Mycobacterium > Mycobacterium sp. TH-M25. The sequence continues at coordinate 4,828 of NZ_JBYCLA010000374.1, read as the reverse complement.
AGTCCTTACTGGCCGGCGAGTTGGAGGACACTAGCTCTCCTAGTGACGCTGTACTGCCAGTAAAACATGCCTTCACCGCAGACAAAAGGTGCCGACGCGTCCTCGCTTGTCATAGTAATGAAACGTGTTCTAGCCTGACCCCATGGGGAACCCGGTAATCGTTGAAGCGACCCGTAGCCCGATCGGCAAACGCAATGGATGGTTGTCAGGGCTGCATTCCACCGAGCTACTTGGGGCAGTGCAAAAGGCGCTGGTCGACAAGGCCGGTATCTCATCTGGCTTGCAAGCCGGCGACATCGAACAAATTATCGGCGGCTGCGTGACCCAGTTCAGCGAACAGTCGAATAACATCAGCCGAACGGCATGGCTGACCGCGGGATTGCCCGAACACGTTGGCGCCACCACCGTCGATTGTCAGTGCGGCAGTGGCCAGCAGGCCAACCATCTCATCGCCGGCTTGATTGCTATCGGCGCTATCGACATCGGTATCGCCTGCGGCGTCGAGGCGATGAGCCGGGTGGGCCTAGGTGCCAACGCGGGTCCGGACCGCTCGCTCATCCGCGCACAGTCATGGGACATCGACATGCCGAACCAGTTCGAGGCCGCCGAGCGAATCGCCAAGCGTCGCGGCATCACCCGCGAAGAGATCGACGCGTTCGGATTCGAATCTCAGCTACGCGCTAAGCGAGCGTGGGACGAGGGCCGTTTCGATCGGGAGATCTCGCCGATCGAGGCTCCAGTGCTAGACGAGCAGCAGCAGCCCACCATGCAACGACACGTGGTGACCCGCGACCAGGGACTGCGCGACACCACCATGGAGGGCTTGAGCCAGCTCAAACCGGTGCTCGAGGGCGGGATACATACTGCGGGCACGTCGTCGCAGATCTCCGACGGCGCAGCGGCGGTGTTGTGGATGGATGAGAAGAAAGCTAAGGCCATTGGGTTAAGACCGCGGGCGCGGATCGTCAGCCAAGCGTTGGTCGGCGCGGAGGCCTACTACCACCTAGACGGGCCGGTGCAGTCGACCGCCAAGGTGCTGGAGAAGGCGGGAATGAAGATCGGCGACATCGACATCGTCGAGATCAACGAGGCGTTCGCATCGGTGGTGTTGTCGTGGGCGCGGGTACACGATCCCGACATGGCCAAGGTCAACGTCAACGGCGGAGCAATTGCATTGGGCCATCCGGTGGGCTGCACCGGCAGTAGGTTGATTACCACCGCGCTGCATGAGCTGGAACGCACCGACCAGAGCACCGCGCTGATCACCATGTGCGCGGGCGGAGCCCTGTCCACGGGCACCATCATCGAGCGGATCTAGCACCAGCGGTGATCGTTTCTGAAGAGAGCCGCATCGCCGCCGCACAGGCTTACATCGACGCGCTCGTCAGCCATGACGGGGACTCCGTTCCGTTGGCGGCGGGATGCACTCGGGTCGAGCAAGGCGTCAAGAACGGATTATCCGGAAATCACCTGCGGCGCAGCCTCAATCGCGGACCTCAGTACTGGGTTATCGCCGACACGACGCCACCGCACTACCAGATCATCGGCGATGAGGTACACGCGGCGTATGACGTGCTGACGAAGATGGCGTTTTGCGGCAGCAGGCTTGCCGCGCGGGTTAACGAGACCTTCCTGATTCCTGCCGAAAGCCCAAGCGGGAAAGCCGAAATCCACCACATCAAGGTTCGCTTCAAACCATTCATTCACCGCTAGGAATACCCACCCGATGGAAAAACCACGAGCGTTGAATTCGCGTTGGGCCGACACCGTGATCAAGTGGACATCTCGGGCCAACACGTGGATCTATCGCCGCAGCAACGGAAAGCTCGGCGGCACGATTCAGAAGGCCCCGGTCGCATTGCTGACCACGACCGGCCGCAAGACCGGTGGTCCGCGGGTGAGCCCGCTGATCTATGTGCGCGACGACGATCGCGTGGTGCTGGTGGCGTCGCGGGGCGGCTCCGACAAACACCCGCTGTGGTACCTCAACCTCAAGGAAAACCCGAAAGTCTCGGTGCAGATTAAGAAAGAGGTGCTGCAGCTGCAGGCACGCGACGCCACCGCCGAAGAGCGCGCAAAATACTGGCCGAAGCTGACCGCCGTGTATCCCACCCTCGAGGACTACCAGTCGTGGACCGAGCGGGTGATCCCGGTCGTCATCTGCGATCCCTGAAGGTTCGGGCTCTCACTTATCGGTTTGGGGGCTTGGGTCCGCGAGCAATGTGTCGTGCTCGAGCAGGGCGGCCTGTTTGGATAACACCGGGCCGTCGACCAGGAGCCGAACGATTTGCCACGGCGCGGTTTCGGGTGACGTCAGGCCCAACGCCTTGGCGGCGTCCGCGTCGGGAACTCCGTACCGCACACCTTGTTCGTCGATGTAGTACTGGGATTCACCGTATCGAGGGTCCAGGGACTGCAACGCGACAGATTTTCCACCGTCTATGTACACGGTGGCCTTGCCGTGGAGTTGCTTGATGCCTGCGGCCATCGCCGATGGCGCTATCGGCAGGTGCCGACCCGCCAGCACCGTGGTCTTCGGCGCCTGGTCGCCGACTCCGCGCTCCCACGTCCAGCACAGCGTAGTCGCGTCCGGCCGAGCCACGATCTTGAGCGGTTCATCGGGCAGCGGTGATTGGTAAACCTCTTCGTCGATCCTGACAACCCGGCTGGGTTCCATCGCCGGTGGCGCTGCTAGTCCATATGACTGGGTAGCACGCAACGCCTCAGCGGTGGCGGCGTTCACCTTCGCGATCGCGTCGGCAAGCACCAAATAGTATTGCGACCCCGCTCCGGTAAGGAGCTGAAACACCGACCCGACCACTAAATCTTCAGGCAGCCCCAAGGAATTCGGCGCGCCCGCATCGGGCACCGGCGGTAGCTGCCACGGACCGGCGTCGGGCAGGGCGTTATATATCTCCTCGGAGATGGGGGTCGGCTGGGCGCTCATGGGTATGCCCGCCACCGAGGTCAGAGCGCGGTCATCTAGATCGATGGCGTGCCGGCCCTGTTGGGTAACGATCCATGTTTTGCCCTGGTAAGACACCAGCAGCGCCTCATTAGGCCGGATCACATCTATCGAGGAATCCATCACCAACGGCATTGCTATCACCGCGGTCTGCGCCGTCGGCGAAGAGCTGCCGGATGTCGCGACGGTGTTACAGAGTGTCCAGATCGACGAAGAAACACCCGAAACGGGTGTGGCATAAGGAGCGCCGGGGATCCCAATGGTCTGACCCACGGGAAGCTTGCTCAGTTCGGCGGATTTCACGACGGCTGGGTTCGCCGGATTGCCCAACACCAATCGCGCCGAAGTCAGGTTATAGACAGGATGCAGCTGCCTTGACAACATCACATAAAGTTGGTTGGTCGTATGGTCAGCGAAAAAACTGCTGCCACCCAGTTTGCCCACTGGTTTGAAGTAGGCTAGGAATCCGGCGCCGGCCACGAGCATTAGCGCGATCACCATGCCGACTGTGGCCGACCGGCTGTAAAACTGCAGCGGATCGTCGAACATCCGGGTGTCTCGCCGCACGATGGCATGTTCAAGTCGGCGAAGCAGGAAGCGCCAGCCGCTAACCTGAACCTTGGTAGTCAAGCGAAGACCCAATTGTTCACTCCCTCCCGTTGCGGCGCGCACCCACCGCGCAGCACCGATTTGCCGCCGCGGCGGCCATGCGGTCGGCGGGCCACGGCACGGTTATCACGATGCGCGCGGCCGGATCCCATGCGTCGTCGGCAAATCGACCAAGTGTAGCGGGTCGGGAAACATCGCCTTGCCATCGATGGCCACCACGCCGGCGATGAGGCTGCCGTCAGCCGCGGTGAATCAAGACCCGGCCCCATAAACCGGGACCGGCGGCCGCGACTTGGCCAACAGGTCGGTGACGACGGGCCCCAACTCGGCGGGCTCCCACCTCGCGCCCTTATCGACTTGGGGGCCATGCGCCCAGCCCTCGGCGACGCGGATGCTGCCGCCCTCGACCTCGAACACCCTCCCGGTCACGCCACGGGATGCAGCGCTGCCCAGCCACACCACCAGCGGTGACACGTTTTCCGGCGCCATCGTGTCGAATCCTTCGGCCGGTTTTGCCATCATCTCAGCGAAGACGGTCTCGGTCATGCGGGTCCGGGCCGACGGTGCGATGGCGTTGACGGTTACGCCGTAACGACCCATTTCTGCGGCGCCGACCAGCGTCATCGCCGCAATTCCAGCCTTAGCGGCGCTGTAGTTTCCCTGCCCGACGCTGCCCTGCAGGCCGGCACCGGAACTGGTGTTGATGATCCGTGCATCAACGGTTTTGCCCTCTTTGGACAGTGCGCGCCAGTACGAGCCGGCGTGCCGCATCGTGGCGAAGTGACCCTTGAGGTGCACCGCGATGACGGCGTCGAACTCCTCCTCGCTGGTGTTGGCTATCATCCTGTCGCGCACGATGCCGGCGTTGTTGACCACGACGTCCAGGGTGCCGAAGTCGTCGATGGCAGTCTGAACAAGGGCCGCCGCTTCATTCCAGTCCGCGATGTTGGATCCGTTGGCGACGGCTTCCCCACCGGCTGCCGTGATTTCGTCGACCACGCGCTGCGCGGCGCTGCCCCCGCTGGCGGGCGATCCGTCCAGGCCGACCCCAATGTCGTTGACCACCACGCGCGCACCTTCGGCAGCGAAAGCCAGCGCATGCGCGCGACCGATACCGCCGCCCGCTCCGGTGACGATGACGACACGGCCTTCTAGCAGGCCGCTGCCCACGCCCATACCCATTGCTCCTTACGTGTTATCTAATTACTTGTTGACGCTGGAAGCGGCAAGATAGGGCGGTGGCTCACCGCCGCC
>NZ_JBYCLA010000373.1:0-3580 GCF_057473665.1 Mycobacterium sp. TH-M25 | reverse complement strand
AGGACAATGACTCTGCCGGTTCTGGTGTTCGACGTCAACGAGACGCTGATTGACATCGATTCCATGGCAGCGGTTTTCGAGCGCATCTTCGGCGATCCGCAGGTAACTCGCCAGTGGTTCGGCCAGCTGCTGACCTACTCGATGACCGTCACCTCATCAGGACACTATGTCGACTTCTTCAGCCTGGGTCAGGGAGTTCTTCGAATGCTCGGCACCATCCGCGGCGTGGATATCAGCAGCGATGACGAAGAAGCGCTGACGCACGCGATGCTCACCATGCCGGCCCATCCCGACGTCGCAGACGGACTTTTAGCTCTGCGCAACAACGGCTTTCGCCTCGTCACACTGACCAATTCGCCGCCCAGCCCATTCGCGCCGAGCCCGATCGAGAATGCCGGTCTGGGCCACCTGTTCGAGCGGCAATTCAGCGTCGACGCCTGCCGGGCCTTCAAACCCGCGCCCGAGCCGTACCTGTACGCGTGTGAGCAACTCGCGGTCGCCCCGGCGGACTGCATGATGGTCGCCGCACACGTGTGGGACACCCTTGGCGCACAGTCCGTCGGGTTCAGCGCTGCACTGATCGCGCGTCCCGGTAACGCGGCGCTGCCCGTGCCCGGCTTGCCGCAACCCACCGTCGTCGCCACGGATCTTCGGGATTTGGCGGCCAAGCTCACACCTTCCGCGCCGTGAAGGTGTGGCTCAGACTCTGTGAGGCATAACGTGATTCGACGGCCACCTAGTCGCGGATCAGGCAGCCAGGACGGCGTCCAGCGCCGAGAAGAATAGCCCCAGCCCGTCGTCGGAGGGCCCGGTCAACGCCTCGGTGGCATGTTCGGGGTGCGGCATCAGCCCGACGATTCGGCCGTTGGCCGAGCTGATGCCGGCGATGTCGCGCAGCGAGCCGTTGACGTTGTCGAGATAGCGAAACACCACGCGGCCTTCGCCTTCCAACTCGTCGAGCACCGCATCGGAGGCCACGTAACGGCCCTCGCCGGACTTGAGCGGGATCAGCAGATCAGCGCTGGCCTCGTAGCGCGATGTCCAGGCCGTCGAGGTGGACTCCACCCGCAACCAGACGTCGCGGCAGATGAAGTGCAGACCCGCATTGCGGGCCAGCGCACCGGGCAGCAAGCCGGCCTCGCACAACACCTGAAAACCGTTGCAAATACCTAAGACCGGCATGCCGCGACCCGCGGCCACGATGACTTCGCCCATCACCGGGGCGAACTTTGCGATCGCGCCGCAGCGCAGATAGTCGCCGTAGGAGAACCCGCCGGGCACCACCACCGCGTCAACACCTTTGAGGTCGGCGTCGGCGTGCCACAGGCTGACCGATTCGGCGCCGACGGCGCGCGCCGCCCGGGCCGCGTCGACATCGTCCAGCGTTCCGGGGAAGGTGATGACACCGATGCGCGCCGTCACTGCGGCTCTCGGCTGACTGTCCAGTCTTCGATCACGGTGTTGGCCAACAACGACTCGGCAATCTCGGCCAGCGTGGAGTCGTCGACAGTGTCGTCGACCTCGAGTTCGAATCGCTTGCCTTGCCGAACATCTGAGATGCCCGCGTGGCCGAGTCGGCCCAACGCGCCGACGATCGCCTGGCCCTGCGGGTCGAGGATCTCGCCCTTGGGCATTACGTGCACAACGACCCGGGCCACCCGCGCTCCTCCTACCGTTCCGGCTGTTCGGCGCCAACTCTACCGGTCAGCACCCTGAGCGTCGTCCTAGCACGATCCGAGGTAGGCCGAGCACATCGACGACGACATGGCGTCCAGCACCTGGGCATCTGAGATGATCGGCCAGGGCAGCTGGACCGGGTCCGAGGCCGACAGCGTCAGCTCGCTGATCGTGCTGCTTTCCGGGTGCGCCACCAGGTAGGTATGCAAGATCGTCGGACCGCTGATTACGGCGGATAGCCGGTTCGGTTCGTCGACGGTGATCGACGGCGATTCGGCGGGCGCGCCGAGTTGGCAGCCGCGCAGCGCCGCGGCGGCGATGTCGAACACCGAGCTGGCGCTCCCCCCGGTGCGGCCCGCCTCGCCACGCCAGTGCACCACCTCGGCCCGCAGCTGCCACTGCCCGGACGGTTTGTCCACCGTTGCCCGGCTCGCGACCGCGGCGTCGCGGGTGTCCTGGGGGAACTCGGGCGTTGCGCACACCTCTTCGAACCGGAAGCGCGGGGTCGCGGCACCCGTCATCGGCACGGCTGCACTGGCCAGCGGCGGCCACTGGTAGGTCGAGTTCAGCGGTATCGCCGTCGGCACGATCCACGCCGTGTCGGGAATCTGATCGCACACCGGCGGGCACGTTTGCGGGTCGGCTCGGCCCACCGCGGGCGAGCAGGTGACCAGCAGGCCGCCCGCGATCAGCATCGCCGCCAGCATCAGGCGCATTCGGCTGCTCCCATGAGCGCACAATCGTAGACATGCAAATCACGCATTTCGGTCATTCCTGTGTTCTCGTCGATTTCGGCCACACCACCGTGTTGTTCGACCCGGGTAACTTCTCGCACGGCTTCGAGGGCATCACCGGCCTGTCCGCGATCGTGATCACGCATCAGCACCCCGATCACGTCGACCAGGAACGCCTGCCTGCCCTGCTCGACGGCAACCCTGGCGCCGCGCTCTACGCCGACCCGCAGACCACCGCGCAGCTCGATGCGTCGTGCCGGGCCGTGCACGTTGGCGACGAGCTGTCGGTCGGCCAGCTGACCATCCGCGCGCTCGGCGGCAAACACGCCGTCATCCACCCGGACATCCCAGTGGTCGACAACATTTCGTACGTGATCGACGAAGACGGCCGACGCGGGCGATTCATGCATCCCGGTGACGCCCTGTTCGTCCCGGACGAGCCGATCGAGGTGCTGGCCACCCCGGCGGCGGCGCCCTGGATGAAGATCTCCGAAGCGGTCGACTACCTGCGGGCGGTCGCACCGGCCCGCGCCGTGCCGATCCATCAGGCCGTCGTCGCCCCGGCGGCGCGCGGCATCTACTACGGCCGGCTCGCCGACATGACCAACACCGACTTTCAGGTGCTGCCCGAGGAAACCGCCGTCGAGTTCTAGTCGTCCGCCGAGCCTGCGGCAGGCCGCGTTCCCGGCGCCGAGCCTGCGGCAGGCCGCGTTCTCGGCAGAATTCAGCCGATGTCGGCCGCCGCGCCGCGGCCGGCGGCGCGACCGGAGAAGATGCAGCCGCCCAGGAACGTGCCCTCCAATGCCCGGTAGCCGTGCACCCCGCCGCCGCCGAAACCGGCCACCTCACCGGCCGCGTACAATCCGTCCAACGGAGTCCCGTCGGCCCCGAGTACGCGCGAGTCGAGGTCGGTCTCCAAGCCGCCCAACGTCTTTCGCGTGAGGATGTGCAGCTTCACCGCGACCAGCGGTCCGGCCTTGGGATCCAGCAGCGGATGGGGAGCAACCACTCGGCCCAGCTTGTCACCCAGGAATTCGCGGGCGGCGCGGATCGCAGTGATCTGGCCGTCCTTGGTGAACTTGTTCACCACTTCCCGATCGCGGGCGGTGACCTCATCGGCGACGGTGGCATAGTCCTGCGGTGTCACGTCGGGCAGCGCTTTCATCGCT
>NZ_JBYCLA010000372.1:0-7259 GCF_057473665.1 Mycobacterium sp. TH-M25 | reverse complement strand
CGACGTTCGTGGTTAGCGGTTGCCGGCGTAAAGCCGGTTGGCGCAGGCGATGAACGCCGACAGCGCGGACTGCGTCGGGTCGTGCGCGCAGCCCATCGCCCACTCGGCGCGACACCCGTCGGTGCCCTGGATGAACGTGGCGGTGGTGTCGTCGCGGTGCAGTTGATGGAACTTAAGCATCTCGACCGCGACGCCGTGCTGATGCAGCATCGCGGTCAGCGCGGCGACCGGCCCCGTCGCGGTGGCCGTGGCGGTTTCGATGCGATCGCCGAGCGCGAGGGTGGCCTGGAATGTCCGCGGCCCCAGCCGGGTGGCCGATCGGGCGTCGTCGGCGCAGTGCCACCGGCCGAGTCGCAGCGGTCCGACGCTCGGCGCGTAGGTGGCGGTGAAGACGCTCCACGACATGGAGCCGGCGTCTTCCCGAAGCCCGCGCGGCAGCGGCATGCCGTCGAACAGGATCGTCGACGGTTCGGATGAAGCGAAGGTGATAGACATGTGCCGGTCTTCTCTGACTCTGTTGGAGTGACCGACGGGTAGTAGCTTTCGACCCACAGCGGGGGGTCGGTCTGGATCAGACCCCGCTGCGGGTGCTGGCTACTACGAGAAGATGACGCACGTCGTCAAGGTTAGCCGCTGGTGGGCAACCGGTGCAACATGATTTACAGCCACCAGGATGCGGCGGCATCCAGGTGGCGCCGGATGCGGTGCCGGGCCAGGCTGTCGTCGCCCTGGCCGATCGCCTCGACGATTCGCAGGTGGGCGAATCTGACATCGGCGAGGTCGGCCTGGCTCGGGGACGGCTGGTCGGTGCTGGCCCAATACCGACGGAACACCTCGACGAGAATTTGCAGGAACAACTCCAAGACGGCGTTGCCAGCCAGCTTGGCCAGCCCGGCGTGGAACAGGAACTCTTCGGCGCCCACCTCGGCGGGATCGTCGGCGGCTTGTTCGATCAGCAGGCGTTGGCTGTCGAGGAAGGCGCGCACTTCGGGCGCGTCGTGGCGTGCGACGACTTTGGTGACGTTGTCGATCTCGATGGCGTCGCGAACCAGGGTCAGATCCTCGCGGCGCGGTCGACGATATTGCAGAAACAGCGCGATGGTGTCAATGCTGGCCTGCGCCTGCGGTTCTGCCACCACCAGCCCACCGCCGGGCCCCCGCCGGGTGGTGACGACGGCGTGATACTCCAAGAGCCGCACGGCCTCTCGAAGCACGGCGCGGCTGACCTGATAGCGCTCCACCAACGCGACCTCGGTGCCGAACACCTCCCCTACCTGCCAGCCGCTGCCGGCGATGTCGTCGCGAATGGCAGCGGCCAGCACCTCGGCGAGTTTGCGCTGCGGCGCTTCGGGATTGGCGGTTCGGCGTGGACGTGGGTCGCGGTGATGGTGATCGTGCAGCCATGTGGCCACCGACTTTGCGTGTCGTTCGCTCAGTGTGATCGCGCGGGCGACATCGCCGGCAGTGACGGCGGCCACGATCGCCGAATGGTCGCGACGACAGAGCTCGAACGCTTCGACGGCATCGCCGGCGGAATCGAGTTGCAAGTCTTCGGCATAGCGGGCGGTGAGCCGCATCAGGATGTCGATAAGCAATTGCAGCACCGGGTTTTTGGACTGCTCGGCCAGCGCGGTGTGGAACTCGTCGGTCGACGGTTGTCGATCCTGCTCGGCATCCAGCACCGCCCGCAGCCGGCCGATGCCCGCTTCGTCGATCTGCCGCGCGGCACGCGATGCGGCCAGCGGCTCCAGCAGCAGACGGGCGTCGAGCAGGTCATCGATCGTGATACCCAGATATTCCAGGTAGATGATGATCGCGTGGGTGGCCGGTGCTGCGTCCGGCTCGCAGATCAACAGGCCGCCGTTCGGGCCGCGACGCATCCGCGCCACCTGATGATGCTCGACGAGCCGAACCGCTTCCCGCAACACCGACCGGCTGACCTGGTAGCGCTCCTGCAGTGCCTGCTCCGAGCCGAGCAACTCCCCGATCGGCCAGCCCCGACGAACGATGTCGCCTTCGATGCGGCGGGCTATTTGCGAAGCCCGCTTGTCCGACTTCTCCTCCACTCTCAGTTGCGCTCTCACACAGTGACACTCAACACGTCAGCAGCAAGCATCCGGCGATCGGCCCACCTCCGACCGCGGCCACGGCGACCTCCGGCCGACGGCAGACCTGCCGCTCCCCGGCCTCGCCGCGCAACTGCAGACACGCTTCGTGCAACAGCCAATAACCGTGCATACGTCCGGCCGACAGCTGGCCGCCGTAGGTGTTCAACGGCAGCGCGCCGTCCAGCGCGATGCGTTCGGCGCCGTCGACGAACGGGCCGGCTTCGCCGTCACCGCAGATGCCGAGGGCTTCCAGCCAGGCGAAGGCGAGGAAGGTGAACCCGTCGTAGAGTTCCGCGAGATCTAGATCGGCGGGCGTCAGATCGGTCCGGGACCACATCTGAGCCGCCGCATCGACCGACGCCATCTTCGGGTAGTCCGCGCGGTGAAACCAGCCGCCCGCGCCGTTACTGCCGCCGACCGCTTCGACTTTCACGGCCCGGTGCGGACACTCCTTGGCGTAGCCGGCGGCCGACACCACCAACGCGACCGATCCATCGATCGGAATGTCGCAATCCAATAACCCGAACGGTGCCGAAACCGGCCTAGCACCCAGATAGTCCGCCATCGTTATCGGATCCCGTAAGACCGCAAGGGGATTCAGCGCGGCGTTGCGTCTGCTGTTGATCGCCAACCAGCCCAGCTGCTCTTTGGTGGTCCCGTAGAGCTCCATGTGGCGACGACAGTGCAGCGCCAGCCAATTCGCCGCGGAATATGCCTGGGCGGCAACGAGATCGCCGACATCATCCATCGGGCCGACGACTGGTGGCGTCTCGCCCTCCGGCGTGTCGAACATCTTCGCCATCGGGGAGACGGGTGCGTTCTCGTCCTGGTTGGGCAGGATCGTGCCGCCGAGCATTTGGATGGTCCGGTAGATGAGCACATGCCGCGCACGACCTTCAGAGACCGCACGGCACGCCGAGATCACCGGGTTCATCAGGCCGCCGGTGCTGAACCCCGTCCCGCTGTCGGACGCCTCGATGCCCAACGCGGCGTTGACCTCAGCGACGGGCGTGTCACCCAAGGTGGCGATGCCGTCGATGTCAGTTGCGGCCAAACCGGCATCCTGGATCGCGGTGCGGACCGCTTCCATCGTCAGGTCGAACCCCGGAATGCCGGTGCGACGGCCGATTCGGGAGATGCCGATACCCGAAATGATCGCGTCTTTTTCGAAATAGCTCATCTACGCCGTCCGTTAGACCAACCCCATTGCACACCAGCCCAAGGCAATTGAGTGTACTGTATTGGCGGTGCCACCCGAGGCGACGTCCCAGCTGCTCATCGAACACTGTGACAGCTGCGGGCGCTGGGTCCACCCCGCTGCCGGCACCTGCCACGACTGCGGCCGACCGCTGCACGCCAAGCCGGTATTGGGGCGAGGCTCGGTGTTCACCTACACGGTCAACTACCACGCGTTCAACCCCGAAATCGAGACGCCCTACGTCATCGCGCTGGTGGAGCTCGCCGAGCAGCAGGGTCTGCGAATAGCCGCGAATATCGTTGACTGCGAACCCGATTCGATCACATGCGGCATGGCTGTCGAGGCGTTGCCAGAACCCGGACTGGGTGGTGCGCCGCGCTTTGCCCCCGTCGGCTGATCGGCGTGAATTTCTGCGAGCGTAACGCCACGGCGATTTTCGGGGCCGGATCTCACAACGGCGTTACGCTCGGCGCCCCAACGGTCTACCGGCCCGGCCGGCCTAGTTGATCAGCGGGTCGCGCGGCATCCCGAGGATTCGCTCAGCGATTTGATTACGCGTCACCTCCGACGTGCCGCCGGCGATCGCCATGGCCCGAGCGCTCATCACCAACCGGCCTGCCAGCGCACCGTCGCCGTCGTACAAGGCGGTCTCGGGGCCCGCCAGCGCGGCCGAGATCGCGCCGCCTTCGACCATGTGGTCGGCCAGTTTCAGCTTGGTGACGTTGCCTTCCGGCCCGGGGCCCGCGCCCTCGACACTGCGGGCGACGCGGCGCAGGTTCAGTAGCCGCAGGGCATTCTCCTCGGCCAGGTAGGTGCCCACCCGAGTTCGCCCGCCCGCCAACCGATCCGGGTGAGCATTCACCTGCTGCACCAGTTGTGCGGCCAAGCCCGCGTAGAAGGATCCGCTGCCACCGATGCTGACCCGCTCGTTGCCCAGCGTGGCCCGCGCCACCGTCCAGCCGGTGTTGGGCTCCCCGACGACGTCCTCGTCGGGCACAAACAGGTCGTTGAAGAACACCTCGTTGAAGTCCGATCCACCGGTGATCTGACGCAGCGGCCGCACCTCGACCTCCGGGGCGTTCATGTCCACGATCACCGTGGTGATGCCGGCGTGCTTGGGCGCGTCCGGGTCGGTGCGCACGGTGGCCAGGCCGCGTGCACAGTAGTGCGCCCCGCTGGTCCACACCTTCTGCCCGTTGATCTTCCAGCCGCCGTCCACCCGGGTGGCCTTGGTCCTGATCGACGCGGCGTCGGATCCGGCTTCGGGCTCGGAGAACAGCTGGCACCAGATCTCGTCCTTGCGCAGCGCCTTTTCGACGAATCGTTCAATTTGCCAGGGTGTTCCGTGCTGGACCAGCGTCAGGATCACCCACGCGGTGATGCCGTAGTCGGTCCGCTTGATACCCGCCGCGCGGAATTCCTCTGCGATGACCAACTGCTCCACCGCATCGGCGGCCAGTCCCCACGGCTTGGGCCAGTGCGGCATCACGTAGCCGGTTTCGATCAGCTTCTCGCGCTGCGCCTGCTTTTCCAGCCCGGCGAACTCGGCGACGTCGGCGCGAATCCGGCTCCGCATCTGCTCGGCCTCGGGCGGCAGGTCCAGGCTGTTCTCCCGGGTGACGCCGGCGGCGGTGCGCTCGAACACGTCGTGCGCGGGCACGTCACCGCCGAACAACGCGGTGGTCACCAGCGCCCGGCGCAGGTGCAGATGCGCGTCGTGTTCCCAGGTGAACCCGATGCCACCGTGCACTTGAATGTTGAGTTCCGCGTTGCGCGCGTACGCCGGAAACGCCAGTGTCGCAGCCGAAGCGGCGGCGAGCTGGAACTGTGCTTCGTCTTCGGAGGCGGCCCGCGATGCGTCCCACACCGCGGCGATACCCGACTCCGAGGCGACCAGCATGTTGGCACAGTGGTGCTTGATCGCCTGGAAGGTGGCGATGGTGCGGCCGAACTGCTGACGTACCTTGGCGTACTCGACCGCGGAGTCGACGCAGTCGGCCGCTCCCCCGACCGCCTCGGCCGCCAGCAGCGTCCGGGCGCGCGCCAGCGCGGAGTCGTGTGCCCCGCGCAGAATGTCGTCGTCACCGACGCGGACCTTCTCCAACCGGACACGTCCGGAGCGCCGGGTCGGGTCCAGGTTCTCGGGCACCTCGACCGAGACGCCGTCGCGGTGGCGTTCGAGCAGCAGCACGTCGTCCCCGGCCGCGATCAACAGCAGGTCGCCCAGTCCGGCGCCCAGCACGACGCCGGCGTCGCCGTCGGCGACGCCGTTGCTGACGCTGACGCTGCCGCCAAGACCGATGCCCGCTGTGGTCGTTCCGTCGATCAGTCCCGGCAGCAGTCGCGACTTTTGTTGCACAGAGCCATCTTTGGCGATTACCGCCGACGTGATGACGGTCGGCACGAAAGGCCCGGGTGCAACCGCCCGACCCAGTTCTTCGATGACGACGACGAGCTCGGGCAACCCGTACCCCGAGCCGCCGTGTTCTTCGTCGATGTGCAGACCGAGCCAGCCGAGTTCGACGAGGGCCCGCCAGAAGGGCGGCAGCCCCTCCTCGGGCGCGTCCAGCAGCGCACGAGCCGCGGCGCGGGCCTTTTGCGACGTGAGGAACCCGCGGGCCACTTCGGCGAGTTCGCGATGGTCGTCGGTCAGTGCGATACCCATTGCAGGGCCTTCCTCTTGGACGCCGTTGGCCGGTCGGGAACCTCACGCCGGTCGGGAAAGAGTGTACTTAACTCCCAACCGGGTGGTCGGTCGGCCTGATGACGGTGCCGACCGTGACGCTGGTGTCACACTCGGCGCCCAACGTGACGCTGGCTTCACACTGGGTGACTGACGCGCGTCACTTGGGCGCGAACCGCTGACCGGCGTCCAGCCGCAGGCACTGACCGTTGAGCATCGGGTTGTCCACGATCGCCGCGACCAGTTTGGCGTACTCATCCGGGCGGCCCAGCCGCTTCGGGAACGCCGCGTCCTTGGTCAGAGCGGTGGCGTACTCCTCCGGGATGCCCTTGGTCAGCCCGGTCGCGAACAGGCTGGGCGCGATCGCCAGCACCCGGATGCCCAGCGAGCCGAGGTCACGCGCCATGGTCAGGCACATGCCGGCGATGCCGGCTTTGGCGGCGGTGTAGGCGACCTGCCCGATCTGGCCTTCGAATGCCGCGATCGATGCGGTGTTGATGATGACGCCGCGCTCCTCGTCTTCTGGCTCGTTCTGGCTCATATAGCTCGCGGCCAGCCGGCTGATGTTGAACGACGCGATCAGGTTGAGATCAATGACGGACCGGAAGGACTCGAGGTCGTGCGGACCCGATTTCGACATCGTGCGCTTGGCGATGCCGCCGCCGGCGGTGGTCACCGTGACGTGCAGACCCCCGAGCCTTTCGACCGCGGCCTCGAGGGTTTCCTCGGTGGCGGCGAAGTCGGTGACGTCGACCGGGTAGAAGTCTCCGCCGATGCCGGCAGCGACCTGCTTGCCGTCCGAGCCCTCGCGGTCGAACACCGCGACGCTGGCCCCACGGGCGTGCAGCAACTCGGCGCTGGCGCGGCCCATGCCCGAGGCCCCGCCGATCACAATGACTTTTTTGCCGTTGATTTCCATCGCTACCTCCTTGTACGGGCCGACCGGCCTCAGCATTAGCTGCACGTTATCGCGAGGGGACGTGACGGTTTCGGCCAGGTGTGTAAAGGTGAGCGCTGCCGCTGATCGGCTCGCGACGGCCTCGTTTGAACCCGGGCGGCTTGGCGCCGCGAAGGGCCCAGAGCGGGCGGATCGCCGAGTAGCTCAGCAGCGACGTCAGCAGCCTTCGCCGAGCCAGCGGGCGATCTCGGTCGCGGCCTCCCCGTAGAACACCCGGTAGACCTGCTCGGCGACGTAGCCGATATGCGGGGTGGCGACGACATTGTCGAGCGACCGCAGCGGATGACCCGCCGGCAGCGGCTCGAGGTCGAA
>NZ_JBYCLA010000371.1:0-4457 GCF_057473665.1 Mycobacterium sp. TH-M25 | reverse complement strand
TTAGTCAGTGGTCTTCTGAGCGGGATAGACGGGATCGATTCTGTCGAGCCGACTCGCCGTTTGATTAGACTAGCGAGGCTGGCCGGCGAGGAACCTAAACTTGCTGAATTGATTCGCGCCGAGACAAATCCAGCGCTCCTGGAAACAGTGCGATCGAGTTTTCCGTCCTTCGCCACGAGTGTGGACGAATATGTGAGTTTATACGGTGACCGGTGTATGGGCGAGCTGAAGCTGGAGACCGTCTCGCTCCGTGAGGATTCCTCGTTTCTGTTCGACATACTGCGGAACTATCTGGACTCACCGGAGGTCGAATCGGTCGTGCCTGCAAGTATCGAACCGGACCAATTCAACGAAGCTCGGGATCGAGTCCGCGCCGCGCTTTCGCACCGTAGCGTGAAAGCGTTCGAAAAGTCCGTGCGGCAGGCCCGCCACGCTGTCAAGGTACGAGAAAACCTGCGGCTCGACCGCTCCCGGATGTACGGCCTGTACCGGAGCATCTTCAGAGCATTGGGGGACAGGCTGTCCAAAAGCGGCGTGTTGACGGCGACTGACGACATCTTTTACCTGACCGTGGAAGAATTGTGGGACTATCATCTCGGTAAGAGTGTCACCACAAATCTGACCGAACTTGTCGCACTGCGGCGGCACGAATTTGCTGAATACGAGAAATCCTATGTGCCACACCGGATTATGACCCGGGGCTCGCCTTATCCGCCAGGTAAGTGGCATGAGAATCAGGTCGACAAAGACATTTCCTACGTCGAAATACTCAAGGGCATCGGATGTTATCCAGGAGTTGTCGAGGCACCAGCTCGCGTGGTACGAAATCCTGAGTCTGTCGCCGGTTTGAATGGCTGCATTCTCGTCGCGAACCGTACCGACCCGGGCTGGGCCCCCCTCTTCCCGTCCATTCGCGGGCTATTGATAGAGCGTGGTAACACGCTTTCGCATTCGGCGGTCATCGCGCGCGAACTCCAAATTCCAACGATAGTTGCTATCCCCTCGCTGCTGCGGATCATCGAAGACGGCGAACCGTTGATGATGGATGGCCAATCGGGCACCGTCTGGCGAATTCGGCCACGAGGACAGGATGACGTTGTCTAGCTAATTCTTGGGCTTGAGGTCTGATTCCACCGCGGCTCCGGCCAGTTCGGGGATCAACACCGGCGCGGATGGAATGATCACGATGGTGCCCAACACTCGGTCAAACTAGCGTTTCGACGGCTTCGGCGATTGCGCGACGACTTCCGACCGCCGCCCATCGATCGCCGCCACGTCGGCGGCTTCTCCCCTGCTCAGCGCCACCGTCGACACGATCATAACGGCTAGCGCCGCCACCAGGACGACAATCTCGGCGCTCTCGACGCGCAGGTGCTCGGAGAGCACGGTGACGGCCAAGATCCATCCCACCACCGGTTTGGACAACGTCATGGTCGGCAGCGAGGCCGTCAGCGCGCCAGCGCGAAAAGATGCCTGTTGAAACACCATGCTGGCCAGCGCGACACCGACCAAGGCATACAGCTCGGGTGCACGCAGCAGCGCTCCGAAGCCTCCGCGGGCCGCATCGAGAGCACCCTTGGTCAGCACCGCGAACAACCCCGACGACGAACCCGCCACTACTGCCAGTAGCATTGCGGCGACGGCACCAGGCCAAATTCGGGCGCCCAGCACGCACAACACCAGTGTCGGGCCCATGACCAGGGCCGCCACCACCCACGTTTCCAGCGGGGCGCGTTGCTGGTCCGACGTCGGATGGCCGACCACGATAACGACAGCCACCGCCGCAGCCAGCGACGCGGCCCAGAACCATTCTCGAGCGGTCACCCGGTGATGCGTGATTCGCGCGTTGATCGGTAAGGCGAAGAGCAGCTTCGTCACCTGCAGCGCGGTCACCAACATCACCGACCCCAGGCTCAGCGCCGCCACCTGCAGAGCACGATTGGTCACGGCGGCCGCGCCGCCGAGCCACCATCGGGGATCCCGCAATGACAGGCGGAACAACTCCCACGCGCCGACCGGTCGATCGACGATCTCATGCGCGGAACGTTGACGGATGACCGATCCGAGCGCCGATATCAGCGCGGCGCTCAACGCAAGCACTATGGCGATATTTTCTTTCGTCATCCGTCGGCTCCTCGCGGATTCTCGGCAGATTGTTCGATGGACACGCTACTGGTTTGCGGTGCGGCTAACCTTTCGACGGCACCTTCTTGGTGTCGGCCGTGGGTGTCGGCCCTGCAGTGCCTGGCGCCGGCCGCGAGCGTCGCCGCCTCGCCTCCGGGCCAGAGCAATCGTTGCGGTGATCACCACCGGGGCCGCAATCAGCGCCAACAGCGCGAGTCTGTGGGCGTCCAGCGACTCATCGAGCACTGTTGCTCTTGGTGTTTCACGGCCTTCTACAATCGTCGAGTGTCCGGTCCTAGAAGAGCAACCCGATGAAGGTTCGTCTCGAACAGTCGAGATGTGTGGGGCATGCACAGTGCTACGCAGTCGATCCGCGGCTTTTTCCCATCGACGACTCCGGCTACTCGATCCTGCAGGAGCACGACGTCCGGCCCGAGGACGCAGCGCTGACGCGCGACGGGGTGGCGTCCTGTCCGGAGATAGCTCTCATCCTGGACGAAGACTGACGCCGATCTGCTGTGACGCCAAGCCCGTTGGCGCCCAATGAGGCCAAGAGGGCTCATCGCGCCGACCGCCTGGTATGCCATCAGGCACGTGGCGGTTTCAGGACGCGATGGCAGCGATCTTGCCCTGATCGTTCGGACAGTAGGCATCCACCGACGCGGTGATGAATCTGTCGATGGTACGCGTGAAGCGGTCTTGGGGTACGTAGCGGTCAGCTGGGTACTCCCTAAATGACCTGGCCCTCATCTGGTCCACCACGGAACCAGCAGGGGTGCCGGCATCGAGTTGGCCGCACACTCGATGGGCCAAGACAATGAGGCTTGCCGCGTTGGTGGTGGCTGGGATGTCCTTGTGGTCAAGCAGCGCCAGGAACTGCGAATCCTGGTTTGGGTCGGCCGCCGCTGCGCCGACGGACCACATCGTGGCGATAGACGTCACGATGGCGGCGATAACCAGGCCTGCGGCCCGGTTGCTGATGCTGGTGGACATAGCAGAGACTCCGCTCTCTCACCGGTGAGGGGCCGGGTCAACGCCCAACGACGCCGAAGGCCCTCGAACCTGGGGAATTACGTGACCGCTGACAGCCAATTTACGGTTAACGAAAAATGTACTGAACATGAACACTAGGTATACTACCCCTACGTGCTGGATTGCGGTGTCGTCGCGGCGTTGAGGAGATCCGATGGAACTTACGTCGCGCATTCCCATGGTTGAGTCGCCGACGGTGGTCGTGAACTGGGTGCCAACGCTCGCCGTGTGCGCGGCGGTGACAGCGGGGGTGATAGTCGCCGGTAGCGTGGCGAGGCCGTTACAGCCGCGCGTGCAGGTGCTTTCCGACGGGCCCGTGCCGGCCCATTCCGCGCCGGGATCCCAGGCGGCGACGAGCGGGGCTGTCGCGTGTCCGGGTGGCTCCCCTGACTCGAAAAGCCCTCTGCCGCAGCCATCGTCGGAGTGTGACTGGCCCCCTACGGGGCCGGCACCGATGCCGCCTACCGGGCCGCCCTGCGAAACCCCCAATTCGTCAGTACGAGCATGACCCCGGCGCTCTCGGGCCGCTATGCGCCCGCCCTGGAAAACGACTTCACCCGGCTACTCGACGACGTCGCGCCACTCGGATATCCCCGAGATCCACCACATGCCGGCGCCGATTCGACAAGCCGCGGTCGCCGCCGATGACCCGCACGGGACGAACCTGTGGGCGGGCACAGCCTTCGCTGCCGCTCGTGTGCGTCCGGCGGCGGACATCGTCGCCGCGCTGGGCGCGGTGTAGCGCCAGGAGCCGGACGCTCGTGTTGACCACCTTGCGAAAAAGCAAACATTGGATGGACAAAGGATTTCTTGAGACAAACAGTTGCGGAAGCCCCGACGAACCTTGTCCCTCGGGGCTGTACCCGTTCCCTGACAGCATTTAACGTCCTGGTAGACCACTAGAACGGGCGATCTGCTGCGCCTCATGGACAGCGACTTCGGTGCCGTGGTCGGCCTGCATGTGGCGGACGAGGAGATACAAGATGGCGAACGTGAAATCGTGTTTGATCGCGAAGCTGATCGTGGTCGGCGCGGGCGCGGCAACCGCGCTCGGCATGGCCGCGCCGGTATTCGCCGATCCAACCACCACCGACGTGGCTGTCTCAAATGCGACAGACGAGACGTTCTTGCAGTCCATTGGCCGGCTCGGCATCGATCAGCCAAGCGGTCCTGAGGCGGTCAGCACCGCCAAAGCCGCCTGTGCTCAGATCGCCAGCGGTCAGCCCACCCGCGCTGCTGTGGATTCGGTACGGGGCACCTATCCCAACCTGACCGTGTTGAAGGCCGCGCACTTCGTTGCG
>NZ_JBYCLA010000370.1:0-4207 GCF_057473665.1 Mycobacterium sp. TH-M25 | reverse complement strand
GTGTGGGCGGGGTCGCACCCCGGCCGCATCATCCCCTGCCAGTTGCCGTGGCTGTTGGATCCTGACCTCGGCGCAGAACTGATCCGTGAGAACGCCGAGCGCGGTTTCCATGCGGTCACCTTCAGCGAAAATCCCTCGATGCTGGGGTTGCCGAGCATTCACTCCGGCCACTGGGACCCGGTGATGGCGGCGTGCGCCGAAACCGGGACCGTGGTGAACCTGCACATCGGTTCGTCGGGATCGTCACCGTCTACTACCGACGACGCGCCACCGGACGTGCAGGGCGTGCTGTTTTTCGCGTACGCCATTTCGGCGGCGGTCGACTGGCTGTACTCCGGATTGCCGAGCAGGTTCCCCGACCTCAAAATATGCCTGTCCGAGGGCGGAATCGGTTGGGTGGCAGGACTATTGGATCGGCTGGACCACATGCTGAGCTATCACGAAATGTACGGCACGTGGGCGACACTGGGGGAGAGCCTGACTCCGGCCGAGGTGTTCACCCGCAACTTCTGGTTCTGCGCCGTGGAAGATAAATCCTCGTTTGTGCAGCACGACCGGATCGGGGCCGACAACATCATGCTGGAAGCCGATTACCCGCACTGCGACTCGACCTGGCCGCACACCCAGCAGACCGTGCACGAACAGATCGGCAACCTGCCGTCGCCGCTGATCCGAAAGTTCACCTGGGAGAACGCCTCACGCCTGTACAGCCACCCCGTACCAGTCGAGGTCCAGCAGAATCCGGATGCGTTTTAGTCGCAGTCGCGACGTCAACTGCCCAGAGCCTTTTTAATCACTTCGTCTTGCTTTTGGCCGACGTCGGCGACGAACTCCGGTGGTGCCAGCGCGAAGGAGGGCCCATCGAACTGCATCGTGACCAGCGCATTGCCCTCGGTGAACATCAGTACGGTCACGCCCTTGGAGTGGTCCGGCGACAGCCCGCTGACCGTCGAACCTCCTGTCCCGACCTCCACGCGCAGCGATTTGGCGAGCAGTGTCTGGCGATGCGTGGCCTTGGCCGAATCGAGAGCAGTGGCGGCAGCATCAGTGTCCGGCAGGATCTCGATGGTGTCGATGATGGAGTGGCTGTGGTCTGCGTCAGTGAACGTGACCGCCGCGCCCGGCTTGCCGTTCGGATCTTTGATGGCCGGGCCGGCGGTAAAGGCGTCGGGGGCCTTGATGTCGCTGGCTTTGATCAGCAGGGTGGTGTAGTCGCTGATGGCGGGGTGGCGAGAGGTAGCGGATGCCGAAGACGTCGCTGATGGCTTCGAACCG
The DNA here is from genome assembly GCF_057473665.1 of Mycobacterium sp. TH-M25. NCBI lineage: Bacteria > Bacillati > Actinomycetota > Actinomycetes > Mycobacteriales > Mycobacteriaceae > Mycobacterium > Mycobacterium sp. TH-M25. The sequence goes on along the minus strand of NZ_JBYCLA010000370.1, from coordinate 2,932 downwards.
CTGCTGCAGCCGACGGCCGACGCACCCACCAGTGTCGCCGCGATTGCCGTCGTGGCGATCACCGGCGGCAGGATCCTCATCACACCAAACTCTCCTTTTCGCGTCGCTTAGCGCAAACCGTATCCCAGGGCCACGTGAACTGCGATCGGTCGTCGGCTTTTGCGCTGCCGGGCGATATCGACTATCTCGTCACGATGTCTTGGCGGGCGTACAAGCCACTCCCGGTGATCAGCGGCAGATCTAATGTCGTCCTGATGCCGGGCGACGCCGCGATCACCGCCGGGATGGCGTTGACGATGCGCCCCGCGGCACCGGAGATGGCGGCTTGGTTGTGGTCGCCGAACCGACTGCTCGGAACAATGTCCACCGCATACGAGGGCTCGCCGGTGATCTCGACGCGGTAGGACCCGCCACCCGCAGCAGGCTGAGGTAAGTCTGGCCGCAGGTCAGGGCGCAACCGGGTGATGTGTTCGATGACGATCGCCGGGTGACCGTCGACCATGCCACAGATCTCGAACTGCAGGACGGCAACGCTGCCTTTGGCCACGCGACCGACCGCGATGTCGAAATCCTCCGGCGCCGGCTCACGCTGGTAGGACTCGGTGATCTCGTCAACCTCGATACCCAGGCCCGCCGCCAGCTGCCGGATCGCCGTTCCCCAGGCGATGCTGAGGACACCCGGCTGCAGCAGCATCGGAATCTCGTCCATCGGCCGAGCGAATCCCATGTAGTGCATCACTTCCGCGCCGTCGTACGACGCGTAGTCATGGATTTCCATGCAGCGCACCTGCTCAATGCGTTGGCAGGTGCCGGCCAGCGCCAGCGGAATCAGGTCGTTGGCAAAGCCCGGATCGACACCACTGATGAACAGACTCGAATTACCCTGTTGGGCAGCGTCTTCCACTCGCCGGATGTATTTCTCCGGCAGCACACCCCAGGGGTATTGCAGCAACCCAGGTGACGAACCCACGACATTGATACCGGCGGCGAGAATCCGCATGACGTCGGCCATCGCGTCGGGCAGACGCGTGTCGCCCATCGCGCAGTACACGATGCACTCCGGCTTGGCTGCGATCAGCGCGTCCAGGCTGTCGACCGCCGCGATTCCGGTGGCTACGTCGAGACCGGCGAGTTCGCTGGCGTCTCTGCCGATCTTGTCCGGCGTCGAGACGCACAGCCCGGTCAGCTCGAACTGCGGGTTGGCGATCAGTTCGGTGAGCGCCAGGCGACCCACGTTTCCGGTGGCGACGTGGGCGACTCGGATCGCCATAGCTTGTTCTCCATCCCTGGATGCGCGCGGCAGACCGCACCCGACGCTAGCCCACGTCGAACGCAGCCGCGGCGAATCACGCCCGTCATGGCGCACTCGTCAGCTGCCGCAGGTCGTCGGCGCGGCAAATTCGAACATGAGGTGGCCCAGCGGGCCGGATCAGATAAAACTGAGCGCCAACGTCATTGCCGCGTCAACCCGCTGCGGTCCGTCCAGATCTGCGACCGCCTGCCGCACGGTCGAGACGCGCGGATCGATTCAGTTGCCGAAGCCGGTGTGTTGCGGCGCTGGGCCACCGGTTCCCAGGATGTGATTGGCCGCGAAGTCGGCCCCTTGAGCGATCACGCTGCCGTCGTCGACGTAGCTGTTGTGTGCCGCGAAGTTCACCCCATCCGAGCACACCGGGTCTTCGACCGCACAGACCTCGATGGTCTTTGGCTGATACTGCGGCCCGATCACGAGCTGGGGCTGGCCGAGAAAATTCATCGCCCGCACGTTCGGCGATCCGAACAGCACCACCGCCGCAACATGATTGGCCATGGACGGATCCAGCGGCTTGGGAATCGACGCCGGATCCACGTCTTGCGGCACCGAGTCCGGAACTGCCGGCGACGTCACAAAGCCCGCTACCGCTGCGCCCTGCGAATACCCGCCGAGCACGATCTTGGTGTTGGGGCAGGTGGTGGCCTCGGATACGACGTGTGCACTGGCGTCCCGGATGCCATCGAGTCCGGTCGACCACTGATCGCTGGCCGGGTAGTTCACCGGATAGACGTCCAACGACTTGCCGGGTAACCGAGTACGGAGAGCGTCGACGAAGGCCTGGCCGGTCGGCCCCACGCCCGGCTCCTCGCCGGTGCCGCGCGCGAAGATGACTTGGGCATCCGGGCACTGCCGGGAAGGGGGAGCGGCGGCGGCCGGTGCTGCGGAGACTCCGAGCCCCCACACCGCGGCCACCGCTGTGCTGACAAGACAGGTGACGGGATACACGTTCATGACGCACAAGGTTCCCACACGGAAGTTTTCCCAAACTAAGAATTGCCTGAGCAAAGCCTGAGTGCGGGTCTGCGGCGATTGTGGGTGTGCGGCGACATCGCCCGAGCTGTTCGGACTCGACGCGCATGGTCTACCGGCCGTTTCGCCCGCTATCGCGCACGGTTTTCGGCCTGAACGGCCTCGCTAGTCGCCGACCGGCGGTGCCGGCGGTGCCGGCGCATCGTTGGGCGGGTCCCCAGCCGGAGGGCCGACGGGTTCCGGAGCCGGCGGAGGTGGCGGCTCAGGGGCCACCGCGTCCACCAGGACTGGCGCCGGGGCATCGGGCGGCCCGTCACCGTCCACCGGCAGATACATGTGATGGGTGAACTGAGGCTGGTAGGCACCGCCGCCGCCGATGCGCACGCCGCCGCCTTCGCCGCTGGAGACGGGGGTGCCGTCGGGCAGCGTCACTGCGGTGTGACCACGGTTCCAGCCGATCACCACAGCGCCGGGCGCCGTGCCGTACTTGAATCCGCGCGCCAGCAGCGCCGACTCTTCGTCGCCGGTGTTGAATCTGCCGCTGAAGGCCGGCCGGTCAGTTGCAACATTCGAAACCAGCGATGCCAGACCCGAGCAGTCCGTCCCGGCGGGCGAATTGCCGCCGGTGATGTAGGGCGTGCCCGACAT
>NZ_JBYCLA010000369.1:0-7622 GCF_057473665.1 Mycobacterium sp. TH-M25 | reverse complement strand
ATCTCGGTGACCAGCCGCACCGAGATCCTCGCGGTGGTGCTCGGCTCGCTGTTCGTCGCCGAGATCGTCTCCGTCGTGGTGCAGATACTGGCTTTCCGCACCACCGGGCGCCGGGTGTTCCGGATGGCACCCTTCCATCACCACTTCGAGCTGGCGGGCTGGGCCGAAACCACGGTGATCATCCGGTTCTGGTTGCTCACCGCGATCAGCTGCGGCCTGGGCGTCGCGCTGTTCTACAGCGAGTGGCTGGCCTCCACCGGCGGCGGCTGAACATGACTGCAGCGCTCGAGCCGTTGTCGGCCGGAGCGCCGGTGCTGGTCGCGGGGGGTGGCGTGACCGGTCGTGCGGTGTTGACGGCGCTCGCCGGGCTGGGCGCGACGGCGACGCTGTGTGACGATTCGGCGACCACTCGTGCGCAATTCGCCGATGCCGGAACGCCTACCGTCGACTCCTCGACCGCAGCCGCGCATATCGCCGACTACGCGCTGGTGGTGGTCAGCCCGGGTTTCGCGCCGGCCGCCCCGGTTCCCGCGGCGGCCGCGGCGGCCGGCGTCCCGATCTGGGGCGACGTCGAGCTGGCCTGGCGGCTCGACCAGGCCGGCCACTATGGCCCGCCGCGCCGCTGGCTGACGGTCACTGGCACCAACGGCAAAACCACCACCACGTCGATGCTGCACGCGATGCTCGTCGCCGCCGGGCTCAACAGCCGGTTGTGCGGCAACATCGGCAACCCCGTGCTCAGTGCCTTGTCCGGCGGACCGCACGGCCCTGCCGACGTGCTGGCCGTCGAGCTGTCCAGCTTCCAACTGCACTGGGCGCCGTCGATCCGGCCCGAGGCCGGGGTGGTGCTCAACATCGCCGAAGACCACCTCGACTGGCACGGCACCCTCGCCGACTACGCCGCCGCCAAGGCGGGCGTGCTGCGGGGCAGGGTGGCGGTGGTCGGGCTCGACGATGCGCGGGCGGCGGCCCTGCTGGCGGCGGCCCCGGCGCCGGTGCGAGTCGGCTTCCGGCTCGGCGAACCCGCCGTCGGCGAACTCGGTGTGCGCGACGGCCTGTTGGTCGACCACGCCTTCGCCGATGGTTCCGGCGGTCTGGTCCTGGCTCCGGCGTCTGCCATTGCGGTGGCGGGCCCGGTCGGGGTGCTCGACGCGCTGGCCGCCGCCGCGCTGGCCCGCAGCATCGGGGTGCCTGCCGAGGCGATCGTCGCGGCGCTGTCGTCGTTTAGGGTCGGCCGGCACCGCGCCGAGCTCGTCGCGGTCATCGACGAAATCAGCTACGTCGACGACTCCAAGGCCACCAACCCGCATGCCGCCGAGGCGTCGCTGCTGGCCTACCCCGGAGTGGTGTGGATCGCCGGCGGCCTGCTCAAGGGCGCATCGCTGCACGAGACCGTGGCAAAAGCCGCGTCGCGGCTGGTCGGCGCGGTGTTGATCGGCCGTGACCGGGCGGTGGTTGCCGAGGCGTTATCGCGACACGCGCCGGATGTGCCCGTCGTACAGGTCGTGGCACGCGAGGATGTTGATATGCATGCGACTGCTGAGTCTCCTGTTACTTATGTGACACATGTGGTTCCAGTGTCGGACGAGACGGTCGGCACTCGCGTCATGAACGCCGCCGTCGCCGCCGCCCGAGACCTCGCCCGTCCCGGCGACACCGTCCTACTGGCACCGGCCGGTGCGTCATTTGACCAGTTCACCGGCTATGCGGACCGCGGTGACGCGTTTGCGGCCGCCGCCCGCGCCGTGCGCCGGTAGTCACGGGTGACGAACTCGTTGACCCGGCTGCTGCGCCGGGGAACCAAGGACGGCCGGCCGGCGTCGGACAAGGCCGCCGACGACGACGGCCCGAAGGCCAACGCCACCAAGGTCACCAAGGTCACCAAGGCTGCCGCTACGGCCACCGGCGACCCGCGGACGCGGTTCGGGGCCTGGCTCGACCGGCCCATGACGTCGTTTCACCTGATCATTGCGGTCGCGGCCCTGCTCACCACGCTGGGCCTGATCATGGTGCTGTCGGCGTCCGGGGTGCGGTCCTACGACGACGACGGATCGGCCTGGACGATCTTCGGCCGTCAGGTGCTCTGGACGATCGTCGGGCTGTTCGCGTGTTATCTGGCCTTACGGTTGCCTGTCCGGTTCATGCGGCGGATGGCGTTCACCGGTTTTGCCACGACCGTCATCATGCTCGTGCTGGTGCTGATACCGGGAATTGGTAAGGAAGCCAACGGTTCCCGCGGATGGTTCGTGATCGCCGGGTTCTCCATGCAGCCCTCGGAGCTGACCAAGATCGCCTTCGCGATCTGGGGTGCGCACCTGCTGGCGGCGCGGCGTATGGAGCGGGCCTCGCTGCGCGAGATGCTGATTCCGCTGGTGCCCGCTGCGGTTATCGCATTGGCCCTCATCCTCGCCCAGCCCGACCTCGGCCAGACGGTGTCGATGAGCATCATCCTGCTCGGTCTGTTGTGGTACGCCGGTCTGCCGCTGCGGGTGTTCCTCAGCTCGCTGTTCGCCGCCGTCGCATCGGGTGCGATCCTTGCAATGTCGGCGGGCTACCGCTCCGACCGGGTCCGGTCCTGGCTGGACCCCGGTCAGGATCCCCAGGACTCGGGCTACCAGGCCAGGCAGGCCAGGTACGCGCTGGCCAACGGCGGTATTTTCGGCGACGGTCTAGGTCAGGGCACCGCCAAGTGGAACTACCTGCCCAATGCCCATAACGACTTCATCTTCGCGATCATCGGCGAGGAACTCGGGCTGGTCGGCGCGCTCGGCCTGCTCGGCCTGTTCGGGCTGTTCGCCTACACCGGCATGCGGATCGCGCGCCGCTCCGCTGACCCGTTCCTGCGGCTACTGACCGCGACCACCACCCTGTGGGTGCTCGGTCAGTCGTTCATCAACGTGGGCTACGTCATCGGACTGCTGCCGGTCACCGGTATCCAGTTGCCGTTGATCTCGGCTGGTGGAACATCAACGGCTACAACACTTTTGATGATCGGCATGATGGCAAACGCGGCACGTCACGAGCCCGAGGCGGTTGCCGCGCTGCGCGCCGGCAGCGACGACCGGATGACCCGGATCCTGCGGCTGCCGTTGCCGGCGCCCTATTCGCCGACCCGGGTCGAGGCATTGCGCGACCGGCTGCGCAGCAAGCCTCAGCCGGCCAAGCCGCCACGCAAGCCGCCACCGGCACGTGCCGTCCGCAAGGCCGGGCCGCCCGCTGCGGACAGGCGCGGGGCCAGGGCAGGGCATCATGTAGGCGGACAGCGGCACACCGGCCAGCGTCATGCGCAGGGCCGTCGGACATTGGAAGGTCAGCGCCACGGGTGAACGACTCGGTCACGGGGCCATCGGCCACAGGGCCAGCCGGGCCTTCGTCGTTGTCGGTTGTGCTCGCGGGCGGCGGTACAGCCGGCCACGTCGAGCCGGCCATGGCCGTCGCTGACGCCCTGGTCAGCCTGGACCCGGACGTCCGCATCACTGCGCTGGGCACCGCGCGCGGGTTGGAGACCAGGCTGGTGCCCGAGCGTGGCTATCAGCTGGAGCTGATCACCCCGGTGCCGCTACCCCGCAAGCCCACCGGTGATCTGGCCCGGCTGCCGGCGCGGGTGCTGCGTGCGGTCCGGCAGGCCCGAGCCGTGCTGGACAAGGTCGACGCCGACGTGGTGGTCGGGTTCGGCGGCTACGTGTCGCTGCCCGCCTACCTGGCGGCCCGGCGTAGCCGACGGGTGCCGGTGGTGATCCACGAGGCCAACGCCAGCGCCGGGCTGGCCAACCGGGTCGGCGCCCGCAGCGCGCAGCGGGTGCTCTCGGCGGTGCCCGATCCGGGCCTTCGGAACGCCGAGGTGGTCGGCGTCCCGGTTCGCGAGACGATCACGTCGCTGGACCGCGCCGCGCTGCGGCCATCGGCGCGTGCGTATTTCGGCTTCGACGCCGACGCCCGGGTGCTGCTTGTGTTCGGCGGCTCGCAGGGCGCCGCCTCGATTAACCGTGCGGTCGCCGGGGCGGCCGGTGACCTGGCGGCCGCAGGGGTGGCGGTGCTGCACGCCCACGGCGCCAAGAACACCCTCGACCTGCGCGAGCCGCAGCCCGGGGACCCGCCGTACGTTGCGGTGCCCTACCTGAGCCGGATGGACCTCGCCTACGCCGCCGCCGACGTGGCGATCTGTCGGTCTGGCGCGATGACGGTCGCCGAGGTGACCGCCGTCGGTTTGCCGGCGATCTATGTCCCGCTGCCGATCGGCAACGGCGAGCAGCGGCTCAACGCGCTACCGGTGGTCAACGCCGGCGGCGGCATGCTGATCGCCGATGCCGATCTGACGCCGCAATTCGTTGCCGACCAGGTGGCCAGGCTGCTCACCGACGAGTCGCGGCTGGCGGCGATGACGACGGCCGCGGCGTTGGTCGGGCATCCGGACGCGGCGCGACGGGTGGCCCGCGTCGCGCTGGACATCGCGCGCGCAGCGCGGGATGGGAAGCGCGCGAAAACCAGGCGGAGTGCGCTGGACATCGCGCGCGCAGCGCGGGATGCGCGGACGTGGAGAGTGCGCCGATGATGCAGCCGCTGCCGCCGGAGTTGCGGCGCGTGCACATGGTCGGCATCGGGGGAGCGGGCATGTCGGGAATCGCCCGCATCCTGCTCGACCGCGGTGGACAGGTCTCGGGGTCAGATGCCAAGGAGTCGCGGGGCGTACGTGCGCTGCGGGCGCGCGGCGCACAGATCCGCATCGGCCACGACGCGTCGTCGCTGGATTTGCTACCCGGCGGACCGACCGCGGTGATCACCACCCACGCCGCGATCCCCAAGACCAACCCCGAGCTTGTCGAGGCCCGCCGTCGCGGCATTCCGGTGGTGCTGCGACCGGCCGTGCTGGCCAAGCTGATGACCGGGCGCACCACGCTGATGGTGACCGGGACCCACGGCAAGACGACCACCACGTCGATGTTGATTGTGGCGCTTCAGCATTGCGGCCGGGACCCGTCCTTCGCCGTCGGCGGTGAGTTGGGTGAGGCGGGCACCAACGCCCATCACGGCAGCGGCGACTGCTTTGTTGCCGAGGCCGACGAGAGCGACGGATCGCTGCTCGAATACACCCCGAATGTCGCGGTGGTCACCAATATCGAGGCCGATCACCTGGATTTCTTCGGTAGTCCCGAAGCCTATGTCGAGGTGTTCGACTGCTTCGCGGAGCGCATCGCGCCGGGCGGGGTGCTGGTCGTGTGCGTCGACGACCCAGGGGCGGCTGCGCTGGCAGAACGCGTTGCCGCGCTTGGGATCAGAGTGCTGCGCTACGGCTCGTCCGGCGACGGATTGGCCGGGACGTTGTTGTCCTGGGAACAGCAGGGCACCGAGGCTGTCGCGCACGTCCAGCTCGAGGCCGACACCCATCCGAGGGTGATGCGACTGTCGGTGCCGGGCCGGCATATGGCGCTCAACGCGCTGGGCGCACTACTGGCCGCCGTCGAAATCGGCGCGTCGGCCGAATGCGTGCTGGACGGGTTGGGGGGGTTCGAGGGCGTGCGCCGACGGTTCGACTTGATCGGAACTGCCTTTGCGGTAAAGGTTTTCGATGACTACGCGCACCACCCGACGGAGGTCCGCGCCACGCTGGGCGCGGTACGGATACTTTTGGAGCAGGCCGGTACCGGGCGCTCGCTGGTGGTGTTCCAGCCGCACTTGTATTCACGGACAAAGGCTTTCGCCGCTGAATTCGGGGCTGCGCTCGACGATGCCGACCGCGTGTTCGTGCTCGACGTCTACGGCGCCCGCGAACAACCCATCGCCGGTGTGAGCGGGGCGACCGTCGCCGAGTATGTCGGCGTCCCGGTGCAGTACCTGCCCGACATGTCCGCAGTCGCTGAGGCGGTGGCCGCCGCCGCCGGCCCCGGCGACGTTGTGGTCACCATGGGAGCGGGTGACGTCACGATGCTCGCGCCGGAAATCATCACCGCGCTGCGGATGCGGGCCAACCGCAGCAGGCCGGAGGCATCGCGGTGACCGAGTCCGGTGGTGCGATTCCCGACGGCCCGGTCGACGAAGTCACCGCAGCCGAGCGCATCGAGAACGCTGGTGAGATCGCCGGTGCCGCTGCAGAACCGGATAAGCCTGACGAACCGGTCGAGGGTCCGCGACGGCGGGAGCGCCGTGAGCGCGCCGAACGACGAGAGGCTCAAGCCCGCGCCATGGCCATCGAACAGGCCCGTCGCGAGGCCAAACGTGCGGCGCGTGGTCGCGGCCCGGCAGGCCCCAAACCCGTTGCCCGCGGCACCGTTCGGGGACTGCGGGTGTTTTTGGCGTCGCTGCTGCTCGGCGTCGCGATCACCGGGGTGGGTCTGATCCTCTACTTCACCCCCTTGATGTCGGCCCGCGGCATCATCGTCGACGGCCTCGGAGCCGTCACCCGCGACGAGGTGCTCGACGCGGCGCACGTCACGCTGGGAACGCCGCTGCTGCAGATCAACACCGACAGTGTTGCCGACCGGGTCGCCGCGATTCGCCGGGTGGCCAGCGCGCACGTGCAACGCGACTACCCGTCGGCACTCAGGATCGCCATCGTCGAGCGGATTCCGGTGGCGGTCAAAGACTTGGCCGACGGTCCGCACCTGTTCGACCGGGACGGCGTCGACTTCGCGACCGCGCCGCCGCCAGCCGCGCTGCCCTACCTCGACGTCGACAATCCCGGACCAGCCGACCCGCCGACCAAGGCCGCGCTCGCGGTGCTGACAGCGTTACGGCCCGAAGTGGTCGCGCAGGTGAGCCGGATCGCGGCACCCTCGGTCGCGTCGATCACGCTGACACTGAGCGACGGGCGCACGGTGATCTGGGGGACGAATGACCGGACCGAGGAAAAGGCGCAGAAGTTGGCGGCTCTGCTGACTCGCCCCGGGCGGACCTACGACGTATCCAGCCCGGATCTGCCGACCATCAAATGAACACCCGGGTCGGTGCGATGCCGCCGGCACGAAATCGGCTGAAATTCGCCCGCCGCTCTTCGGCGCGCCTGCATCGATCCCGCCCTCGACGGCAATACCGTTCTGTTTGCGCGAATCAACCTGACATAACTCTAACCCTTTACTAGAGGTTGAGGTTTGTCACCGGTTCGCTTCAAGCAGTCCCACCAGGGAGGAAGACAACATGATGACCCCGCCGCACAACTACTTGGCCGTCATCAAAGTCGTGGGGATAGGCGGCGGCGGCGTGAACGCCGTCAACCGCATGATCGAGCAAGGGCTCAAAGGCGTGGAGTTCATTGCCATCAACACCGACGCCCAGGCGCTGTTGATGAGCGATGCCGACGTCAAGCTCGACGTCGGTCGTGACTCCACCCGTGGGCTGGGTGCCGGTGCCGACCCCGAGGTAGGCCGAAAAGCCGCCGACGACGCCAAGGACGAGATCGAGGAACTGCTCCGCGGGGCCGACATGGTCTTCGTCACCGCAGGCGAAGGCGGTGGAACGGGCACCGGTGGCGCACCTGTGGTGGCCAGCATCGCCCGCAAGCTGGGCGCGCTGACCGTCGGTGTGGTCACCCGGCCGTTCTCCTTCGAGGGCAAGCGCCGTAGCACCCAGGCCGAGAACGGCATCGCGTCGCTGCGCGAAAGCTGCGACACGCTGATCGTCATCCCCAA
>NZ_JBYCLA010000368.1:0-3813 GCF_057473665.1 Mycobacterium sp. TH-M25 | reverse complement strand
GTGTGATAACTTTCTTTACTGCTATCAAGCCCAGCTGTGCCGCGCAGAATGTGATGCCGGCGGTGGTGAGGTAGCTATCCTCCGCCTGTACCAGATGCAGCAGGGGCAGCAGCGCGGAGCGGGGCTGTGGATAGCGGGCGATGATGTCCGACGCGGCCGCATTCAGCCGTGCCACCACGTCGTCGGGGTAGGCGCCCGGACCGCCTATCGGCGGTCCGGGCTCATTCGGGCGCGGACCCAGGACCAAGTCGACGCTCATCGGTCGACTCCGCCCATCACCGGGTCGATGCTGGCGACGGCGGCGATGACGTCGGCGATCATGCCGCCTTCGCACATCGCGGCGACGGCCTGCAGGTTGGTGAACGACGGATCCCGGTAGTGCACCCGGTAGGGCCGCGTGCCGCCGTCGCTGACCATGTGCACCCCGAGTTCGCCGCGCGGCGATTCCACCGTGACGTAGACCTGGCCCGCGGGAACCCGGATGCCCTCGGTGACCAGTTTGAAGTGGTGGATCAGCGCCTCCATCGAGGTGCCCATGATTTCGGCGATGTGGGCCGGTGAGTTGCCCAGCCCGTCGGGGCCCAGCGCCAGGTCGGCGGGCCAGGCGATTTTGCGGTCGGCGACCATGACTGGGCCGGGGCGTAGCTGGTCCAGGCACTGTTCCACGATTTTGAGTGACTCCCTCATCTCCTTGATGCGAATCATGTAGCGGCCGTAGGAGTCGCACCCGGTGTCGGTGATCACGTCGAATTCGTAGTTCTCATACCCGCAATAAGGGTCCGCACGGCGTATGTCATAAGGCAGCCCGGTCGAGCGCAGCACCGGCCCGGTGATCCCCAGCGCCATACATCCGGTCAAATCGAGGTAGCCGATGCCCTGGGTGCGGGCTTTCCAGATGTAGTTCTCGTTGAGCAGGTCCTCCATGTCGCGTAGCCGGCGCGGCATCAGGTTCAGAAAATCTTTGATCCCGCCGACCGCGTCGGGCGGTAGGTCCTGGGCCAGCCCGCCGGGCCGGATGTAGTTGTGGTTCATCCGTAGGCCGGTGATCGACTCGAACAGGTCGAGCACCAGTTCGCGTTCCCGGAAGCCGAGCATCATCGCGGTCACCGCGCCCAGTTCCATCCCGCCGGTGGCGAGTGCGACCAGATGCGAGGAGATCCGGTTGAGCTCCATCATCATCACCCGGATGACGTTGACCCGCTCCGGGATCGCCTCGGTGATACCGAGCAGCTTCTCCACCCCGAGGCAGTAGGCGGTCTCGTTGAACAACGGTGACAGATAGTCCATCCGGGTCACGAACGTCACGCCCTGCATCCAGTTCCGGTATTCCAGGTTCTTCTCGATACCGGTGTGCAGGTAGCCGATGCCGCAGCGGGCATCGGTGACCGTTTCACCCTCGATCTCCAGGATGAGCCGCAGCACCCCGTGCGTCGACGGGTGCTGCGGACCCATGTTGACCACGATGCGTTCGGCCACCGCCGAGTCCGCCGAATGCTCTCGGACGGCCGTCACGATCTCATCCCAGTCCTGGCCGCCTACGTTGACGACTGTGTCGGCGCAACCGCCCTGCCGCGGGGGGGTGGTGTGCGTGGCCATCAGGTGTAGGCCCTTCGCGCATCGGGTGGCGGGATCTCGGCGCCGTGGTACTGCACCGGAATGCCACCGAGCGGGTAGTCCTTGCGCTGCGGATGGCCCTGCCAGTCGTCGGGCATCTCGATGCGGGTCAACGACGGGTGGCCGTCGAAGACGATGCCGAAGAAGTCGTAGGTTTCCCGCTCATGCCAATCTGTGGTCGGATAGACCGCGAACAGCGACGGGATATGCGGATCACCATCGGGTGCAGCAACTTCCAGGCGGACCCGCCGGTTGTGGGTGATTGACTTCAGCGGATACACGGCGTGCAGTTCCCGGCCGGTGTCGTCGGGGTAGTGCGCCCCGCTGACGCCCAGACACAACTCGAAACGCAGCTCCGGTTCGTCGCGCAGCCGTTGGGCCACCGACGGCAGCAGGTCCCGGCGAACATGCAGGGTGAGTTCGTCGCGGAACACCACGACTTTCTCGATGACGTCGGCAAAGCTGACACCGCTGCTCATCAGCGCATCGGCCAAGATGTCGACGACATCATCGAAATAGCCGCCGTAAGGACGAGAGGAGCCACCCGGTAACACCACCTCACGCATCAGCCGCCCGTAGCCGGAGGTGTCACCGGTGTCGGCAACACCGAACATGCCGCGCCGCTTCATCGCGGCAGCCCGGTGAATTCGATGGTGGAGGCCAGCGCGGCCTGTTCGGCCTCGGCAATGGCTTCCTCGCGGTGGACGCCCAGCGGCATCTCCTGAATCTTGTCGTGCAGCTTCAGGATGGCGTGCATCAGCATCTCCGGCCGCGGCGGGCAACCGGGTAGATAGATGTCAACTGGGACGATGTGGTCCACGCCCTGGACGATGGCGTAGTTGTTGAACATCCCCCCGGACGACGCGCACACCCCCATGGAAAGCACCCATTTCGGTTCGACCATCTGGTCGTAGATCTGGCGGAGCACCGGCGCCATCTTCTGGCTGACCCGGCCGGCCACGATCATCAGATCCGCCTGCCGCGGCGAGGCGCGGAACACCTCCATTCCGAACCGGGCCAGATCGAACCGGGGCGACGTGGTGGACATCATCTCGATCGCGCAACAGGCCAACCCGAACGTCGCCGGCCACAACGAACCCTTGCGGAAGTACCCGGCCAGACGCTCGACGGTGGACAGCAGAAGTCCGCTCGGCAACTGCTCCTCTAATCCCAATTCAATCCCCCCCGCCGCCACACGTAGCCGTAGGCCACGAACACGGTGAGCACGAACAAACCCATCTCCACCAGTGCGAAAGCGCCCAGGCTGTCGAACGAGACCGCCCACGGGTACAGGAACACGATCTCGATGTCGAACACGATGAACAACATTGCCGTCAGGTAGTACTTAATCGGGAAACGCTGCCCGCCCGATTGCTGCGCAGGCCGGGGGACCGGCTCGATCCCGCACTCGTAGGCCTCCAGCTTCGATCGGTTGTAACGGCGGGGACCGATCACCGTCGCGATCAGCATCGAAACCACCGCGAACCCGGCGGCGATCGCACCGAGGACCAAGATGGGGAGGTAAAGGCTCATTCCCGCCTCCTAGTGGCCGAAGTGTCGTTGCGCAGACCGCCGCCGGCGCACCGGTAGCCACATGTCTACTGACCGAAGGAGCGGCGGGTATCCCCCGTTGCGGGGGATACTCCAGGTGATTTCCGCGGGGGATGCGCTACCGGCCTGTTGAGTGGGTCCGGGGAGCCAACGGCACGGACGAGCCGAATGTGGTTACCACGGAGCCAAGGCGGGTAGACCATAGTTGGCTTACGCCGCGGCGCATGCGACGTGGCCGTAGACGTGGCACTAGGAGGTAATCATGGACAGCAACACGCCAGGCGCGCAATTGCCGGAGGAACCGCAGTCTGAGCGGGGCGAAACCGGGTCTCGTGACACCGGATCCGACAAGCCGGGTGGTGGGCCCGCGGAGCGTGCAGAGGGTGCCATCGAATCTGTCCCGTCGCACGGCGGCACCGCAGAGGACGCCAACTTGGGCGGGCCCGGAACGATGCCGCCGCAGGATACCGGCTCGGCGGTGCCACCGTACGAGGGTCGGCAGAAAACCGCGAAGCCGTTCGGCGACCAGGCCAGCAGTGAAAAGGGCGGCGCCAGGACGGGCGGTGCGGGGCGGCCCGTTGAGGATTCGCAGTACAAATCAGCGGCGCCCGGAGAAACCGAGCGGGGCGCGACGGCGGCACCCGGAGA
>NZ_JBYCLA010000367.1:0-3679 GCF_057473665.1 Mycobacterium sp. TH-M25 | reverse complement strand
ACCGGATATCCGGTGGCCGCCGGTAGCGGATAGCTGTTGAGGGTGTGGCCGTTGCGTGGATCGAAGGCCAGCAACGACATGCCAGGTGCGCCTGCTGCGGGCGGACCGCTGACCACCGTGTAGCCGACGCTGACGCCGGCCAGGCTCGACGTCGACAAGGGGGTGAGGTCGTCGCGGCGCCAGAGCTGCTCGGCGTGGTCACCGGCGTCCTGGAACGCCGCCAGCCGGGTGTCGGGACCGCCGCCGGACACGATCAGCCCCTGCGGGGTGACCGCGGGCGGCGTCTGTGCCAGAAATTCCAGTGGCACCGACCATTTCGGTTTCCCGTCGGCGGCGTGCAGCGCCCACAGCCGTTGGTCGCGGCCATTGACGTAGACGGTTGATCCGTCAGCGGATAACACCGGGCTGGCAAGTACACCGGCGTCCACGGCGTCGCTGGTCCACTCACGGGCAAGCAGCGGCGTCTGCCCCGAGTGGTACTTCAGCCCGACCAGCCCCGCGGCCGGTGCGCCGGGCTGCCAGACGCCGAGCACCACCGTCTGGCTGGCCGCCGAGTAGGCAGGGGCCGCCGCGACCGGGCAGCCCTGTTGGGCTGGCGCGCAATCGGCCAACCCGCGCGTCGGGTCGGTCGGGTTGACGCCGTCCACCAGGTCCAGCGGACTACCGGCCACCATGCCGCGATGCGCGTCGAAAACCAGCACCTGCCCCAGATGCGTGGTGACGAGCAGTTGGCCGTTGCCGAGAAAGCGGGGGGTGGACGGCATCCCGATCACCGGCTGCCGCCAGCGTGTCCACTGCGTCACCGGGAACGAGAAGATCGTCCCGGGCTGGCCGACATACAGATTGTCGAAGCCGTCGAACAACGGACCGCTGAAGCCGCCACCCTGGACCAGCCGAACACACCAGCGTTGTCGGCCGTTGTCGTTGTTCTCCCACTCCATCAGTGAACATCCGGCCTGGGTCTGCGCGTTCATCGCGAGGTATCCGCGCGCGCTGAGCGCCGGCCCGGCCGCCAAACTTCCTTTAACCGGCCGTGTCCACTGCAGCGCTAACGTGGTGGCGCCGCTGGTTGCGGTGTAGCTGCTGTTGGACGCGTCGCCGTATTGCGCCGGCCAGCCTTGAGCGGCCGACGCGTCAACCCAGGAGTCGGTGTTGCCGCAACCGCCGATTCCAATGACCAGCACGGCCGCGAACATCGTAGTGGGGCAACGCCGCAGCATACGGAAACGCCGCAGCATACGGAGATGTCGGGCAAGCACCTCGGTTTCTCAAATCCTTCCGCGGGACTTTGGTATGAGCAGCGATCAAGTACAGGTGAGGGTAACCGCCGTCCCGGCGCGCATCGTCGCCGGGCGGGGCGTGATTGCCCGCCTCCTCAGCCCGCCGTCCCGGCGCGCATCGTCGCCGGGCTAAGCTGTCCGGCCATGACGACGATGTGGGGTGCACCGCTTCATCGCCGCTGGCGTGGGTCACGGTTGCGAGATCCGCGCCAGGCCAAGTTCCTCACTATGGCCTCGCTGAAGTGGGTGCTGGCCAACCGCGCCTACACTCCCTGGTACCTGGTGCGTTATTGGCGGCTGCTGAAGTTCAAGCTGGCTAACCCGCACATCATCACCCGCGGCATGGTGTTTTTGGGCAAGGGTGTGGAGATCCACGCGACGCCCGAACTCGCGCAGCTCGAGATCGGGCGCTGGGTACACATCGGTGACAAGAACACGATCCGCGCGCACGAGGGCTCGCTGCGGTTCGGCGACAAAGTAGTGCTGGGCCGGGATAACGTCATCAACTGCTATCTCGACATCGAGTTTGGGGTTTCGGCGTTGATGGCCGACTGGTGCTACGTCTGCGACTTCGACCACCGGATGGATGACATCAACACCCCGATCAAGGATCAGGGAATCGTCAAGTCCCCGGTCCGCATTGGGCCGGACACCTGGATGGCTGCGAAGGTGACGGTGTTGCGTGGCACCTCAGTCGGGCGGGGCTGCGTGCTGGGGGCGCATGCGGTGGTCCGCGGGGTAATCCCTGACTATTCGATCGCGGTGGGCGCACCGGCCAAGGTGATCAAGAATCGGAAGCTGTCCTGGGAGCAATCGGCTGCGCAGCGCGCCGAACTGGCTGCTGCATTGGCCGACATCGAACGAAAAAAGGCCGCCCGCTAGCCGGGAACACTGGCGTACCAACAGATTCCGGTCACTCGGGGCGGGCTTTGCCCGGCCCTAGATGATGCTCTTGAGCGCTGCGGCCAGGCCTTCGGTGTCCGCGACGGTCACGGTAAGGGCCGAGTGGTCCCGCAGTCCGATGACCCGACGAATCCGTGGCTCAAAGTGGATGCAGACACCGGCATGTGCATTGGTACCGAAGGTCAGTCCGTCATCGACGAACGACAACCGAGGGCCTACGGCGGTCCACCATCGGTAGGGGCCGGTGACATGGGCGTCGCGAACACTGGACAGCGGCGCCTCGACACGAAATGGCCCATAGCGGGCGATGAATCGACCATCGTCGGTCAGCGTCACCCCCTGGTTGCCGGGCCACCGAAATGGTAACCACATTGGGGCGAGCAATGGGTCGTAGCGATAGGGGAAGTAATGACCCCGATGCTGCGGCTTCATGGCAGTGCTCCGATCTCTTGAACAGGCCGTGTTAGTGAAATCGATTATGTTGAGGCATAATTCGGTGCATCCGTGCCCGACGTGTACGCGGGATTCGTCCGAATGATCACACCGGCGGTGGGACCCCGAAGCCTGGGATGACCCCGACTGGGAACAAGGCCAACAACATAACCCCGACAGCGAACACGACGCGGGTGCGCCGGGTCGGTTCCTGAGTGGCCTCGGGCTGACTGCTCGCGTAGAGCAAGTACACGATGCCTATGTCGAACGAGATGGTGACCCACCACCGGACCCAGTCGACTGAGGTTGCAAAAACCGGCAGCATGAGCACGGCCGCGAATGTCACCCACCAGAGCCGCCGGCGTGGCAGTTCGCAGAAACGCCGGAAGGGCACTCCGGAAACGTGGCCGATGGCCAAGACTGTCATCGTCAGCAGGGCAATCCCGAACGCGGTCGAAGCAAGCAGCCCGGCACCGATGCTGGCGACGAACCTGGCGGCGTCGGCGAACGTCTGGTCGAAGTTCATGATGATGTTCCGGCACATCCAATCGTGATAATCGATGTAAAAGTGTTGGCCGCTAAGAATTTGGCTTGCGGAGAGCTTGCCCGCCGCCGGCCAGTCAACAGCACCGTGCGGCACCATCGCACACAATTGGGACGAGATTCCGCGGCGCCCAAGCAATGCTGCGGCTACCGAGACAGCCAGCCCGGGAGCGACGGCGAGCAGCGCGCTAATACGCTGGATGTTGATCGGACTGTGCGCCGCGAGAGCCGCAATGGCCAGCACGGCGCCGAGCGAGAACAACGACGGGATCGCTTCGTGCGCGAGCGTCAGAACCGCTATGGTGACGCCATAGGTCGCACTGGCAAACAAGATTGACCGGTCGCCCTTTACCGAGGCAAGCGTCACGGCGAACCCGGCCAGCGCTGCCCCGGCGAAAAGATCAGGGTGCGCCGAGAGCACTGCGAACGCGAAGCCAAACGGCAGCACAGCGATGAGCAGCGCCAGCATTAGTCGGCGTTCGGAACGGCCGAACCTGACCGCCACCGCTACCAAGCCGCCG
>NZ_JBYCLA010000366.1:0-11755 GCF_057473665.1 Mycobacterium sp. TH-M25 | reverse complement strand
CTGCCCGACCCTGACACGGCTCAGATCGACCTGTTCACCCAGGCCAAGACACTGAACCTGAACTTCTTCGTGCACGACCCCTTCACCCTGGAGCCGTATTCGCGCGACCCGCGCAACATCGCCCGCAAGGCGGAGAACTACCTGAAGAGCACCGGCATCGCCGACACCGCCTATTTCGGCGCCGAGGCCGAGTTCTACATCTTCGACTCCGTCAGTTTCGACTCGAACATCAACGGCACGTTCTACGAGGTCGACGCGATCTCCGGTTGGTGGAACACCGGCGAGCCGACCGAGAACGACGGCAGCCCGAACCGTGGTTACAAGGTGCGCCCGAAGGGTGGCTACTTCCCGGTCGCCCCCGTGGACCACTACGTCGACCTGCGCGCCAAGATGCTGCAGAACCTGATCAAGGCCGGCTTTTCCCTGGAGAAGGGCCACCACGAGGTGGGCACCGGTGGTCAGGCCGAGATCAACTACAAGTTCAACACGCTGCTGCACGCCGCCGACGACATGCAGCTCTACAAGTACATCGTCAAGAACACCGCGTGGCAGGAAGGCAAGACCGTCACGTTCATGCCCAAGCCGCTGTTCGGTGACAACGGCTCGGGTATGCACACCCACCAGTCGCTGTGGAAAGACGGCAGCCCGCTGATGTACGACGAGACCGGTTACGCCGGGCTGTCCGACACCGCGCGGCACTACATCGGCGGCCTGCTGCACCACGCCCCGTCGCTGCTGGCGTTCACCAACCCCACGACGAACTCCTATAAGCGTCTGGTCCCGGGCTTCGAGGCGCCGATCAACCTGGTCTACAGCCAGCGCAACCGGTCGGCGTGTGTCCGCATCCCGATCACCGGCAGCAACCCCAAGGCCAAGCGTCTGGAGTTCCGTTGCCCCGACTCCTCGGGCAACCCGTACCTGGCGTTCGCGGCCATGCTGATGGCCGGCCTGGACGGCATCAAGAACAAGATCGAGCCGCAGACCCCGGTCGACAAAGACCTCTACGAGCTGCCGCCGGAGGAAGCTGCGAACATCCCGCAGGCCCCGACCCAGCTCTCGGCGGTGATCGACCGCTTGGAGGAGGATCACGAATACCTCACCGAGGGAGGCGTTTTCACGTCCGACCTGATCGAGACGTGGATCAGCTACAAGCGCGAGAACGAGATCCTGCCGGTCCAGATCCGGCCGCACCCCTACGAGTTCGCGCTCTACTACGACGTGTAAGTCAGCTTCCTAACGTGTCCACCCGTTCGGCGATCCCGAGCGGGTGGACTCGTTTTGCGACTGTTCAGGCGTGTACGTGGAGCCGCTCACCGTGCGGACCGAAAATCGCGATGGCCTCCACGGCTCCGTTCACAGCTCCGAACCAGTGCGGCGTCCACGTTGAGAACTCCACGGCCTCACCGGGTTTGATCGCCAAGTCGTGCTCCCCGAGCAATAGTCGCAACCGGCCGGAGAGCACGTAGATCCACTCCTGGCCGTCATGCACCGGCAATTCGTCGGGCGGAGTGCGGCGTCGGGCACTGACCCGGATCTTGAATGCGTGCAGACCGCCCGCCGGACCGCTGCGAGTCAGCGGCCAGAACGTGATCCCGTTCGCGCTGTGCGCATGACCCCGCACCCGAGGGTCCTCGGCCGGTTGCCCGCCCAGCAGTTCGTCGGTGGTCACCGAGAGTGCCGCGGCGAGACGCGGCAAGTGGTCCAGGGCCAGCCGACGCTTACCCGACTCCAGCCGGCTCAGAGTGGAAACATCAATGTCGGCACGGGTTGCCACGTCCTGCAGCGTCAGGCCGCGCTGCGTACGCAGCTCTCGCAGCCGCCTTCGCACGCGAAGGTCGACGTCGTCGCTCTTTGCCTGCATGGCAAAAAACATTGGCATGTGCTCATCGCGTCGTCAAGCTCGTTGACATGCCTGAAACTGAACAGTCTGCCCGCGACCACTGGGAGCAACGCTACGGCGAGAAAGATCGGATCTGGAGTGGCCGCGTCAACGCGCAATTCGCCGCCGTGGTAGCCGATCTCGGTCCGGGACGGGCGCTCGACCTCGGTTGCGGTGAGGGTGCGGACACGATCTGGCTGGCCGAGCACGGGTGGCAGGTCACCGCTGTCGACATCGCAGCAAATGCGCTCGAGCGAGCGCGCGAGCAGGCGCAGACACGCGGTGTCACCAACCTCATCGACTTCACCCAATGCGACTTGTCCGACGATTTTCCCGCCGGCACATTCGATCTGGTTTCGGCACAGTTCTTGCACTCGACCGCGCGGCTGGAGCGGCCCACGATCCTGCGTAACGCGGCTCAGGCCGTCGCGCCCGGCGGAGTGCTGCTAATCGTCGACCATGCCGGTGCACCGCCCTGGGCGAAGGCGATTCCGCATGATTTCCACTTCCCGAGCCCCACGGAGGTGCTCGCCGAACTGGATCTGCCGGCCGAGCACTGGGACCGCGTCCGGGTCGAGACCATCGATCGCACGGCCACCGACCCGGACGGGAATCCGGCGACGCTGCAGGACAATCTGATGGTGCTCAGGCGCAAAAAATAGCGCTCGCTGACGACGGTCTTGGCCCAGACGTAGGGCCGGGCGTGGTCGTTCCAGGTGTGGATGTCGGCGTTGAGTTGAAGTGCCCGTTCGGCAAACAGCCCTCGACGAGGTTGAGCCCGGATGAGCTGGTCGGGTGAAGTGCAGCACATGAAGCGGAGATATGTTGTCAGCCAACGCTTTAAAGCCCATGCCGTCAAGTGGAGGCAGTGTCGAGTACGACGTGGCAATCCATCGCAGCGGGCAGCGCGCGGCGGCCTGCGCGCTCAGCGAACGCGTCTAGCGCGTCGAGAACGTCCGGGGCGCGCCATGCCCGATTACGGGCCCGGTCGGTGAACTCGACGATGATCTTGGACTCGACCAGCGGGTCCAAGTATCGGTAGACGTTGTTAATCGCGATGTTGAGTCGATCGCTGACGAGTTGCGCGTTGATTACAGGGCGTTTGATGAGCAAGTCCGCCACACGGTGGACAGCGGAGCCGCGGCGGGCTGTGATCTTCGATTCCCACTGCGATCTGATCGTTTGCAGATCGCCGACGAGTTGGCGACCGTTGACGACGGCCAGCATCGACGCCTCGGACAGTCTCTGGACGATCGGGGCGGGGTCGCCGTCGCGGTACGCGGTCAGCGCTTGGAAATACGAACCGGTGTCAGATAACAGTCCCGCTGAGACGGGGACAGTGACTTGACGGGTTAGCCGCTTGTTGCGCAACATCGACTGGATCAACGCCCTGCCTGTGCGCCCGTTGCCGTCAGGGAACGGGTGAATGGTTTCGAATTGTGCGTGCGCAATCGCGATGTGCGCAAGCACCGCTATATCGCTGCGCTTGGCGAACCGGATTAGATCGTCAATGGCGCCGGGAACGCGGTCCTGTTGCGGTGCAATGAAATCGGCGCCTCGTGGGCCGAAGTTCCCGCCGCCGATCCACACCTGCCCGGTGCGCCACTTACCAGCGATAGCCGGTTCGCTGTCGTGCATCAGCGCCTCGTGCATGGCCAGAATGGCGTCGCCGCTGATCTGGTCGGCTAAGTCGATAGCCGCTCGCGTCGCTCTAGTGTTCGCGACGATCATCGACGCGTTACGGCGCTTGGCGTTTCCTAGCGTTTCAGCCTCGGCGATCGCGCGCGCAGATGCGGTCAAGTTCTCGATCTTGCTGCTGGCTGCTGATTCTGTCCGTAGCAGCACAGAGGCGAACGGGGCGATCTCACTGCCGAGTTCTGTATCGAACCGGACGATCTCCTGGCCCGCTTCTTCGGCGTCAGCGAGAACAGCAGAAGGCAGACCGACCTCTAGTGCGGCGATCTCGGCGGGGATGGCGGCCTGGTACTCACCGGACTGGCGTCGGGCGGCACGCAGGTCAGAGCGCTGATAGCCGGCCTCGGTCGGCACACCCCACATGAGGGTTTCGTATCCGACTGCGGTACCTGAGCCAACTGATGACATAAACCGATCGTATCATCACTTATATCGTTTTCTGATAATACGAGTTGTCGTTGTTATCAGTTACAACGGATCCACCCGCAACTACCAAATCCCGGCTTGCGACCTACCTTTGAAGCTGTGACTCACCCGGGGATGCAGCAGACGTTGCCAGCACTGCGGGCTGCAGCGCACCAGGAGATTCAGCAGATAGCCGTGAGTGCCGGTCGCGAACCACCGCCAATGATCGACCGCCGTCTTGACCCGGTATCGTCGGCGATGCTAAGCAAGTGCCCAGCATTACGTATGGAAGGCATCAGATGGCGCTGCAGTCCCTTTTGGACGACATCCGCAAGCGACCCGGCACGGGTGACGTCATTGCGGTCATCGATCCTGCGACCGAAGAGACGATCACCGAGTTCACCGACTGTGGCCCCGAGGCCGTCAACGACGCGGTCGCGCGATCGAGGTCGACGTTCGAATCCGGCGTGTGGTCCCAGCTTCCGGGCCGCGAGCGCGCCAAGGTGATGTGGAAAATTGCCGATCTGATCGATGAGCACGCCGACGAGTTCGCCCGACTCGACTCGCTGAACACCGGCATGCCGCTACTGCAGGCCACTCTGCAGATGTCCACCTGCTCAGAGTTCTTCCGGTACTACGCCGGCTGGTGCTCCAAGCTCAACGGCGTCGCCTACGACGTCAAGACCGACGGCATCGCCACCGACGCGTTCGTCGACATGCACG
The DNA here is from genome assembly GCF_057473665.1 of Mycobacterium sp. TH-M25. Classification (NCBI taxonomy): domain Bacteria; kingdom Bacillati; phylum Actinomycetota; class Actinomycetes; order Mycobacteriales; family Mycobacteriaceae; genus Mycobacterium; species Mycobacterium sp. TH-M25. The sequence goes on along the minus strand of NZ_JBYCLA010000366.1, from coordinate 7,053 downwards.
CCTACACGCTCAAAGAGCCCTACGGCGTCGTCGGGCTGATCTTCCCGTGGAACGGCCCGATCTTCAACGCCAGCGCCAAGCTCGCGCCTGCGCTGGCCGCCGGCGGCAGCCTGCTCGTCAAACCCGCTGAAGAAACCCCACTTTCGGCGTTGCTGCTCGACAGGCTGGTCCACCAGGCCGGCGTCCCCGAGGGCGTGGTCAACCTGCTGACCGGCTACGGCCACACCGCGGGCGCGGCGATCACCAACCACCCGGACGTCGAGAAGGTCGCCTTCACCGGCTCTACCGAGGTCGGCAAGGAGATCGTCCGGGCGTCGGCCAACAACCTCAAGAAGGTCACGCTCGAACTCGGCGGCAAGTCGCCGGTGCTGATCTTCAACGACGCCGACCTCGACAAGGCCATCCTGATGGCGTCGCTGGGCATCTTCGTGCACTCCGGTCAGGGCTGCGTCTGCGGATCGCGAATCTTCGCCCAGCGCGGTGTGTATGACCTTGTAGTAGAGGGCGTTTCGATGATGGCCAACACCTTCAAGCTGGGCGCGCCCAGCGAAGAGGGCTGCGTCAGCGGCCCGCTGATCAGCCAGAAGCAGCTGACCCGGGTAATGGGCTTCATCGACGAGGGCAAAAGGGACGGAGTCGAGGTCGTCACCGGGGGCCACCGGCTGGACCGCAAGGGCTACTTCGTGCACCCGACGGTGTTGACCAATGTCGACCCGGGCATGCGGCTCTACCAGCAGGAGATCTTCGGCCCGGTGGTCAGCATCCTGCCGTTCGACGACGAGGACGAGGCCATAGCCCTGGCCAACGACACCAGCTACGGCCTGGCGGCCACCGCCTACACCGAGAACCTCAGCCGCGCCCACCGGCTCGTCAAGCGTATGCACGCGGGCAGCGTGCAGGTCAACTGCCAGTTGGTCTTTGACCACGACGTGCCGTTCGGCGGACACAAGCAGTCCGGCTGGGGACACGAGTTCGGCAAAGAGGGCATCGACATGTACATGAAGACCAAGTCGGTCTGGATGCAACTCTAGGCACGTATTGTCTGCCCATGGCGCAGACAACCGAGGCCCGGCTGAATTCGTATGCGCCGGTCGCCCTGTCGGTGTTCCGGATCGTGTTCGGGTTGTTGTTCCTCAGTCATGGGCTGTCCTCGGTGATCGGCTGGCCCGCGACGAGTCACGCTGCACCCGTTGGACAATGGCCGGAGTTCTACGCCGGCTGGATCGAGCTGATCACCGGTACGCTGATCACCGTCGGCTTGTCCACCCGGCCCGCGGCGTTCCTGGCGTCCGGCGAGATGGCGATCGCCTATTTCACCGTGCACTTCCCCCATGGGTTCTGGCCGATCAACAACCACGGCGAGGACTCGGTGCTGTTCTGCTTCGCCTTCCTGCTGCTCGTCTTCACCGGCGGCGGCCGCTATGCGATCCGGACTCGACGGCGAATTGGGTTGCGGCGCTGAGCCTTAACGCAGCGTCGCGAAAAACGCACGGACGTCGTCGACGAACAATTCCGGTTGCTCGAAAGCGGCGAAGTGACCCCCGCGCGGCATCGCCGTCCAGTGCGTGATGTTATAGGCGGCATCGCACCAAGCTCGCGGGGTCCGCAAGATCTCTCTCGGAAACGCTGCGACTCCGGTCGGCAGCTCCACCCGGCCTTCGCTGACGAACTTGTTGAAGCTCTCCCAATACAGGCGGGCCGATGATGCTCCGCTTCCGGTGACCCAGTACAGCATCACGTTGTCGAGCAATTCGTCCTTGGTGAGCACATTTTCGGGGTGTCCGTCGCAGTCCGCCCACGCCCAGAATTTCTCCACGATCCACGCCATCTGGCCCACCGGCGAGTCGACCAATCCATAACCCAACGTCTGCGGCCGGGTGGACTGCTGCTTGGAGTAGCCGGTGCCCCACTTGCGATGTTCCATGTACGCCGCCAGCGCCTGCTGATCGTCCTCGGAGAACTCCGCATTACCCGCCGGCTTCGCGATCGGCATGTTCAGGTGGATGCCTGCGCAGCGACCCTCATTGCGGCCGATCTGGGTAGTCACCGCGGCACCCCAGTCGCCGCCCTGCGCGCCGTAGCGGTGGTAACCGAGCCCCCCGACCAGCCTCTCCCACACCTGGGCGATCTTCTCCACACCCCAGCCGGTGCCGGTCGGCTTACCGGAAAACCCGTACCCCGGCAGTGACGGGCAGATCACGTGGAAGGCATCCTCCGTGCGGCCCGACGGCGGGTTGACCAGCGGCTCGATCACCTTGTGAAACTCCACCACCGAACCGGGCCAGCCGTGGGTGATCAACAGCGGCAGCGCGTCATCGTGCGAAGAACGCTGATGGATGAAATGAAGGTCCAGCCCGTCGATTTCGGTGACGTAGTGGTCGAAGCGGTTCAGCGCGGCTTCCCGGGCGCGCCAGTCGTAGCCGTCGGCCCAGTAGTCGGCCAGCTCGCGGGTGTAGCTCAGCGGGATACCCTGGCTCCAGTCGTCGACGGTCTCGGCCTCGGGCCACCGGGTGCGCGCGAGTCGCTCGGCCAGATCGTCGAGAACGTCGGCGGGAACGTCGATGCGGTAGGGCCTGATTTCCAACATAGACTTCATCATGCAGGCACCCGCTCAGCCGTCGAGGCCGAGGTCGGTGCGGAACCGTTTCATGCCGTCGACCTTCTGCGCCAGCGTGGCCTCCGGGCCGGAATAGAACATCCAGGGCATGGTTAAGATCCCGGTGATGCCGGCATCCTCGGCTCGCTGGTAGTGGGCGGGCGTGAACGCGTCGGTCGGCGGCGTCAAGATGCTGAAATCATCCATCTTCAAACCTTTTTCGGCCCTTAGCTGACGTATCCGGTTAGTGGCCGTGATCGCCCGTTCGGTGTTGATCAGGTCGCCGATCCAGCCGTCGTATCGCGCTGCGCGACGCAACGCGATCTCGCTGAGCCCGCCGACGTAGATCGGAATCCGCGGCGGCGTGGGCTGCATTTCGAGCCTGGACGTCTGATAGAACTCGCCGTCGAATTCCGTCCAGCCCGGCGACCACAGTGCCCGCATCAGGTCGACCATCTCGTCGGTACGCTTGCCCCGCCTGGCGAACGGCTGCTCCATGAGATCGAATTCTTCTTCACACCAGCCGACACCGATGCCGAGCTCGACCCGTCCATCGGCTAGATACGCCGCGGTGCCAATGGCTTTGGCCGCCGAATATGGGTTGCGCATCGCCGGAATGTAAACCGTGGTGACGAACCGCAGCCGGGTCGTGACCTGTGCCAGCGAGCCGACCAGCACCCACGGGTCGGGCCATTCGGTGAACGGTCGCCAACGGCGCTCACCGTCTGGGGTGTAGGGGTGCGGGGTGTTCATCGGGCGGGCCGCGCCCAGGATGGCGTGATGAAGATCCCCTCGGCTTCGACTGTCACCCCGTCGGCGTTGGAAAGATGGCCGGAGACAAAAGATTTGACGCCCTCGGTGCGTTCGACGGCGGCGTCGGCGCGCAACCTGCCCAGCGGCGTCCCGCGGACGAATCGCAGCGTGAGGGTGCCGGTGAACAGCGGCTTGGTCAGACCCGAACTGGCGGCCTCACCGAGTACGTGGTCGAGCACCAGCGCGCAGACGCCCCCGTGCACCCAGCCGGGCGGGCCTTCGTAGGCGGAGTTGAGGGTGAACTCGCTCCAGCACGACGAACCGTCGGCACTGTGCTGGACAACCAGCGGGGGTGCGATCGCATTGCGCAAGCCGACCACCGCGTTGCCCCACACCACGGGCCGTCCCCCGACCGCGCGGCGCACGACGCGCACCTCGTCACGTTGTCTGCTGCGCAACACATCTGTGGCCGTCCGGATCGCGGTGCGGGCAGCGTCGATCGAGTCGGGCTCGGCTTCGGTCTTCAATGCCGCGTCGATCAACGCGCGGACATCCTCGGTCAGCGGGCCGTAGATCGCCGCGAGCCGGTCATGCTCGTCGGCGCTCATCACTTCATAGGAGATATTCGCGTCCAACCCCGCCTCCTCGCGCTCGTGGCGGGCATCCTTCAGCAGCCGACCGTTACTTCTTAACTAACACCGCCGGCCGGCGCACCCGGCGACCGGGTGTGGCTCATTCGTCGAAGATCTTGTGCACGACGGCTTTTGCGCGCCGCGTGACCCGCAGGTAGTTATCCAGGAACTCGCCCCCATCACCGTTGCGCGCCCAGCCGGCGGCCACCGCCACCGTGTTGAGCAGCCGCCCGGGTCCGGGCAGCTGGTCGGTGGGTTTGCCGCGGACCAGGACCAGGGCGTTGCGCGCGCGCGTCGCGGTCAGCCACGCCTGCCGCAGCAGGTCGGCGTCCTCACCGGTGATCAGCCCGGCGTCGGCGGCCACATCCAGGCTTTCCAGCGTCGAGGTGTTGTGCAGCGCTTCGATCTCGCTGGCGTAGCGCAACTGCAGCAGCTGCACGGTCCACTCGATGTCGGCCAATCCCCCGCGACCCAGTTTGGTGTGGGTCGTCGGGTCGGCCCCACGCGGCAGCCGCTCGGAGTCGATGCGGGCTTTCATCCGTCGGATCTCCCGGACCGCCTCGGCAGACACCCCGCCTGCGGGATACCGCGTCTTGTCGGCCAAGTGCACGAATCGGCGGCCCAGCTCCGCGTTGCCGGCAACCGCATCGGCACGCAGCAGCGCCTGGATCTCCCAGGGCTGCGCCCACTGCTCGTAGTACGCCTCGTAGGACGCGAGCGTACGGACCAACGGGCCGCTGCGGCCCTCGGGCCTCAAATTGGCGTCGACCTCCAACGGCGGGTCGGAGCTGGGCGTGCCGAGCAGCGCACGGATCTGCTCGGCCACGGTCACCGACCACTTCACCGCCTCAGAATCCTGCACGCCCGCCGCCGGTTCACAGACGAACAACACGTCGGCGTCGGACCCGTAGCCCAGTTCACGGCCACCGAGGCGGCCCATTCCGATCACCGCGATCGCGGCCGGGGCCTCGCCGCTCTTGGGAAGATTGACCTTGACCACCGCATCCAGTGCGGCCTGCAGCACCGCGACCCAGACCGCGGTCAGCGCCGCGCACACATCGGTGACGTCGAGCAGGCCCAGTAAATCCGCCGATCCGATGCGCGCCAATTCACGTCGGCGCAGCGAGCGCGCGACGGCGATGGCACGAACCGGGTCGCTCTGCCTGGCGGCCGAAGCCACCAGCGCACCGGCCACCGCCTCGGGGTCGACGTCCAGCAACTTCGGCCCCTCCGGGCCATCGCTGTAGTTCTGCACGACCTCCGGAGCGCGCATCAGCAGCTCCGGCACATAGGTGGACGTGCCCAGCACGTGCATCAATCGCTTGGCCACTGAAGGCTTGTCACGCAGCGTGGACAGATACCAGCGTTGGGAGACCATCACCTCGCTGAGCCGGCGGTAGGCCAGCAGCCCGGTATCGGGGTCAGGGGTGTCCGAGAGCCAGTCCAACAATCGGGGCAACAGCACCGACTGCACGCGCCCCCGCCGCCCGCTCAGGTTGATCAGGGCCGAAAGATGCGCCAGGGCGTTGTGCGGGGCCTCGTAGCCGAGGACGGCCAGCTGACGCTCGGCGGCCGCGGGTGTCATCCCCCCGGAGAACTCCAGGCCTTCTGGCACAAGCGATTCCAGTAGCGGCTGGTAGAACAGCTTCGTGTGCAGCCGCGACACCCGCAGGTGGTGCCGCTTCAGTTCGTCGCGGAGCACTTCGAGCCTGTCGTGACTGCCGTCGGGACGGACGTGCGCCGCCCGAGCCAGCCAGCGCATCGCCTCGTCATCGTCGGCGGCCGGCAGCATGTGCGTACGTTTGAGCCGCTGCAACTGCAGCCGGTGCTCGAGCAGCCGCAGGAACTCGTACGACGCAGTCAGATTCGCCGTGTCGTCACGACCGACGTACCCGCCGGTGCCCAGCGCGGCCAGCGCGTCGACCGTCGACGCCACGTGCAGGGACTCGTCGTTGCGTCCATGCACGAGTTGCAGAAGTTGCACCGCAAACTCGACGTCGCGCAGCCCGCCGGTGCCGAGTTTGAGCTCACGACTCCGCACGACGGCGGGCACCAGCTGCTCCACGCGTCGGCGCATCGCCTGGACCTCGGGCACGAAATCCTTACGCTCGCAGGCGTTCCACACCATCGGCATCAAGGTGTCGATGTAGCGTTTGCCCAACTCGGCGTCTCCGGCAGCCGGACGTGCTTTGAGCAATGCCTGAAACTCCCACGTTTTCGCCCACTGTTGGTAGTAGGCGACATGTGAATCGAGGGTGCGGACCAGTTCGCCGTGCCGGCCCTCCGGGCGGAGTCCGGCGTCGACCTGAAAGAAGGCCTCCGACGCCAGCCGCATCAGCTCGCCGGCGATTCGGGCGGAGACCGGGTCGGCCGGTTCGGCAACGAAGATGACATCGACATCACTGACGTAATTGAGTTCGCGCGCACCGCATTTGCCCATTGCGATGACTGCCAGCCGTGGCGGAATGTTGTCGCCGCAGACAGTGGTTTGGGCGACCGCCAGCGCCGTACCAAGCGCGGCATCGGCGAGATCGGCCAGGTGAGCTCCGACCGCTTGGAAGGGCAGCACCGGCTCGTTCTCGACGACCGGCGCCAGATCCATCGCGGCCAGCACCAACAACCGGTTTCGGTACAGCTCGCGTAGCCGCCACGCGGGCGACTCCGCAGCGGTCACGGGTTCGGCGACGCATTCGGCGAATTCGGCCCGCAATTTCTCGGGCGAGGGCAGTTTCACGTTGCCCTGCAACAGATGCCAGGCCTGCGGGTGGGCAACCAGATGATCGCCCAACGCCAGCGAAGACCCCAGCACACCGAACAGCCGACCACGCAGGGAGCGGTCGGTGGTCAACGCCTGGTTGAGCTCAGCCCACCCGTCGCCGAGGGCCTCGGCGAGCCGGACTAGCGCGCACAGGGCGGCGTCGGCGTCGGGTGCCCGAGATAGCGACCACAGCAGATCGATGCGCTCCTCGGTGTGCCAACCCAGCCGTGCCAAATTGGCGCTCGCGCGGTCGTCGACCAACCCGAGGCGACCGAGGCCGGGGACCTTTGGTCGTTCCGTCACTGGTTGGTTCA
>NZ_JBYCLA010000365.1:0-5077 GCF_057473665.1 Mycobacterium sp. TH-M25 | reverse complement strand
CGCTTCGCGCTGCACAACGCGAACAAGCGCAGCGCCGTGCTCGACCCGTCTGATCCGGACCACCGCGAACAGCTGGTCCGGCTGGCCGGCGACGCCGACATCGTCGTCGACAGCGGGCTCCCCGGCCTGGCCGCCGCCTACGAGACGTCGTGCGAAGAGTTGGCCGATCGATTCCCTCACCTGGTGGCGCTGTCGGTGACGGACTTCGGCAGGACGGGCCCATTGGCGTCGTGGCGCGCCACCGACCCGGTGCTCTACGCTCTGTCGGGCGCCTTGGCGCGGTCGGGACCGACCACCGGCACACCGGTTTCGCCGCCGGACGGCATCGCTTCGGCCACGGCCGCGGTCCAAGCGGCGTGGTCGGTGCTGGTTGCTTACTACAACCGGCTACGTTGTCGGACAGGCGATTACATCGATTTCTCCCGATACGAGGCCGTAGTGATGGCCCTCGACCCGGCGTTCGGCGCACATGGGCAGGCCGCGGCGGGCGTCCGTCACCCGGATCGGTGGCGCGGGCGCCCGAAAAACCAGGACGCTTACCCGATCTACGCCTGCCAGGACGGTTTCGTCCGACTGTGCGTGATGTCGCCCCGACAATGGCATGGGTTGCGGCGGTGGCTGGGCGAACCCGACGAATTCCAGGATCCCACGTACGACGTCATCGCGGCGCGGTTCAAGGCGTGGCCGCAGATCGGCCCGCTGATTCACCAACTGTTCGCCCACCAGACGATGAAAGCGCTTGTTGCCGAAGGGCAGTCGCACGGCGTGCCGATCTCCGCGGTGCTGGACCCCGCGCAGATCCTGGCGTCCGAGCACTTCAGGTCGGTGGGCGCGGTCACCGACACCGAACTTGTTCCCGGCGTCCGCAGCACCATCCCGACCGGCTACTACTCAGTCGACGGTGAACACGTCGGGTTTCGCGTACCCGCGCCGCGGCCCGGCGAGAACGACGCCCGCTGGACCGGCGAGCGAGCGGTGATTGCGGCACCCGCGAAATCCGGCCCGCGCCCGTTCGACGGGTTGCGCATCATCGATCTCGGCATCATCGTCGCCGGGGGCGAACTGAGCCGGTTGTTCGGCGACCTGGGCGCCGAGGTGATCAAGGTCGAAAGCGCGGCCTACCCGGACGGATTGCGGCAGGCCAGAATCGGTGAGCCGATGAGCGAGTCATTTGCCTGGACGCACCGCAACAACCTGGCTTTCGGCGTGGACTTGCGCAGCGACGCGGGCAAGCGGGTCTTCGGGCGCTTGGTCGCCGACGCCGACGCGGTGTTCGCCAACTTCAAGCCGGGAACGCTTGCCGCGCTGGGATTTACCTACGACACCTTGCACTCGCTCAATCCGCGGGTGGTGCTCGCCGAAAGCAGCGCATTCGGCGACCGAGGGCCGTGGAGCAACCGGCTGGGGTACGGCCCGCTGGTGCGGGCCACCGCAGGCGTCAGCAAGCTCTGGACCGACCCGAACGCCCATCCGGAAGACACCGCTGCCCGGCACCGGTTCTACGACGCGACGACGGTTTTCCCCGACCACGTGGTCGGACGGATCACCGCGATCGGCGCCCTGGCCGCGCTGATCCACCGCGACCGCACCGGGGCCGGCTCGCGCGTGCATGTCTCCCAGGCCGAGGCGGTGGTCAACCAACTCGACGTTCGCTATGTCACCGACGCCGCCCGCGCCGCGAACAGCGCTGATCTGGTCGACGACACCAGCATTCACGAAGTCCTGCCCTGCGCGGGGGACGACGAGTGGTGCGCGATCTCGATCCGCACCGACACCGACTGGCGCTCGGCCAGTGCGGTTTTCGGCGTACCCGAACTGGCCGACGACGCGCGTTGGGCAACCGGCCAGGCCAGGCTGAGACATCGGAGCGAGTTGACCCAGCGGATGTCGGAGTGGACCCGCCATCGCAGCCCCAGACAGGCCGCCGAGGCGCTGCAGTCGGCCGGCGTCCCGGCCGGGCCGATGAATCGTCCGCCCGACATCTTAGAAGACCCGCAACTGCGCGATCGAAAGTTATTCAGCGACATGCATCACCCGCTGTTCGACCATCCGCTGCCGGCCGAGACCGGACCGGCGCCGTTTCGACACATTCCGCCGGCACCGCAACGCCCCGCGCCGATGCCGGGGCAGGACACCCGCGAAATCTGCCTGGAGGTCCTCGACATGAGCCGCGAGGAAATCGAGCAATTGATCCATGAAGGGGTGCTGTTCGCATCCACCGAAACCGCGGAAGGTCGCACGTGATGCCCGTCAACCCGAAAACGCCGGTGCTGGTCGCGCACGGCCAGGTGAATCACCGCGAGGCGGCCCCGGACACCACCCTCGAGCCGGTCGATTTGATGGTCGCGGCCGCGCGCGAAGCGGCCGACGCCCGCGTGCTGGAGTCCATCGACTCGATCCGGGTGGTCAACCTGCTGTCGGTGTATTACCGAGACCCTGCTCTGCTGCTGGGCCAACGCCTCGGCGTCAAAAAATTCACCAGCAAATACAGCGGCATCGGCGGCAACGTCCCGCAGACACTGGTCAACCGCGCCTGCGTGGACATCCAGCAGGGACGCGCCGACGTGATCCTGGTGGCCGGCGCAGAAATGTGGCGGACCCGCACCCACTTGCGAAAGCAAGGGCTGCGGCTGAACGCCACCGAGCAGGACAACTCGATTCCACAGCCCGAAGGCAGCGACGAGAACGTGCCGATGGCCGGGGAATCCGAAATCCGCATCAAGCTCGACCGCCCGGCGTACATCTACCCGATGTTCGAGCAATCGCTGCGTGTGAGCACGGGGGAGTCGGTCGACGATCACCGCCGCCGTGTCGGCGAGCTGTGGGCGCGGTTCAGCGAGGTCGCGGCGCGCAACCCGAACGCGTGGATCCGCGAACCAGCTGCTGCGCGAGAGATTTCACGGCCGAGCCCATCGAATCGGATGATCAGCTGGCCCTACACCAAGCTGATGAACTCCAACAACATGGTCGACCAGGGGGCCGCGTTGATCTTGACGTCGGTGGCGGCCGCCACCCGGCTGGGGATCCCGTCGGAGCGTTGGGTGTATCCGTACGCGGGCACCGACGCACACGACACCTACTCGATCAGCGAGCGCGCCGAGTTGCACCGATCGCCCGCCATCCGGATCGGCGGGGCGCGGGCGCTGGAATTGGCCGGCTTCGGCATCGACGACATGGACTACGTCGACCTGTATTCCTGCTTCCCGTCCGCGGTGCAGGTGGCGGCCAACGAACTGGGACTGCCGGTGGACGACCCGTCCCGTCCGCTGACCGTGACGGGCGGGCTCACGTTCGCCGGTGGTCCGTGGAGCAACTACGTCGCCCACTCGATCGCCACGATGGCCCGACTCTTGACCGACAACCCGGGCCGACGCGGGCTGGTCACCGCCAACGGCGGCTACCTGACCAAGCACAGCTTCGGCGTCTACGGCAGCGAACCGCCGAAGGCCGACTTTCGCTGGGAGGACGTACAGTCCGACGTCGATCGTGAACCCACCCGCACCGCCGCGGTGCAATGGGAAGGCGTGGGCACCGTCGAAGCCTGGACGACGCCGTTCGATCGGGAGGGCCGGCCAGAGAAGGCCTTCATCGCGGTCCGCACCCCCGACGAACGGCGCACGCTGGCGTTGATCACCGACCCGGAGATGGCCGCGGCGACCGTGAACGAGGACATCGGTGGCGCCAAAGTCACCGTCGTCGGCGATGGCTCAGCAACATTGCAATGAGTTAACGGGTCGGCTCGAAGCTACCTGTAGCTGCGCCGCGCGACTATTGTTTGGTAATCAACTAAACGCCGTGGAGGTGCTCGGGCGTGCGGATTCTGCTGACCGACGTCACCGGGATCCTGGGGTGCGCCCTGGCCCGGCAGTTGACTGCGGCGGGCCACGCGGTGACCGGCGTCGCTGCCCGCCCACCCGAGAAGCTGCATCCCGCCGTCACGTTCGTGCCGGCCCCGCTCGCAGACCCGATGTTGCAGAAGTTGGCCGACGCGGCGGATGTGGTGTTACACCTCGCTGCGATCGAGCCCGGGGTACCCGGCAGCGCCGGGATCGACGGTCTGGTCCGGGTAGCGGACGCGTCGGCCCGCTCGGGCGCCCGCTTGATCTACGTGTCCGCTGCGGCGGGTGACCACGCGCTCTGCGAGCAGGCTGAGACGCTGGTGGCCAGCGGGTGGGCGCCGAGCCTGGTAGTGCGCGTTGCGCCGCTGGTGGGTCGCCAGCTGGACTGGATGATCTGCCGTACCGTCGTCAATTTCGTGCGCGGCACGTCGGCGGCCGCCCCGGTACGGGTGTTGCACTTCGACGACCTACTTCGGTTTCTGGTGCTCGCCGTGGCAACCAACCGCACCGGAGCGGTCGACCTTGCCAACCCCGACGCTGTCGACGTGGCCGCCGCACGCAGCATGATGCGGTCCGCCGGGCAGCGCCCGCTGCTGGCGCGCCTGCCCAGCTGGCCCGAACTGACACCACATTTCGACATCGCCGGGCTGAACGAGGAATGGAAGTTCGAAGTCGCCTGGCACACCAGCGATGCCATCGCCGATACCGAGCGCGGGCTGGTCGGCCGCAGACTCACCGCCACCGGCGCAACGGAGCTACCCGGACGCCGCCCGCTACCCGTCGACGTCGCGCTGCCGGTCGAGCCGTCGGATGGGACACCGCTACGGTCGGCCTGGCCGGACGAGCAGGACGGTGAATTCGACGATCGGGTCGATCCGCGTTTTCCGGTATTCAGCGCGGCCCCGCTGGCCCAGACCCTGCCCGGCCCACTTTCCCCGATGACACTCGATGTCCAATTGCCCGGCTTACGTGCCGCGGCGCGGATGATCAGTCCGCTGCTGGCATGCGGTGACATCGTTGCCGCCGAATGGGATAGCAGGGCCATCGCGGTTTTCGCCCACCGCCCCTATGTTGGCGTGTCGGCCGGCGTGCTTGCCGCAGAGCGGCTTCCCGGCTGGGATGTCGACGACATGGTGCGAGATTCGCTGGGCGACACGTTGATCGAGCTGTTTCCGCTCGGTCGTCCGCCGCAGAGCCGGCGGCTTGGCTCAGCCGCCGCGAAGACCGTGGTGGTCAAA
>NZ_JBYCLA010000364.1:0-4756 GCF_057473665.1 Mycobacterium sp. TH-M25 | reverse complement strand
CGCCGAGATCGGCGTCGATCACCACCCGTACACCGAATCGGTCCCGCATCAGCCCCGACAGCTGAACATCCTAGCCGCCCAAGGTCATTCCAGTTTCGGTGAACATCTCCTCGGCCGCGACGTCGAGTTCGCCGACGTAGTTGTTCCGGTCGTAGAAGAAGTCACGGACCTCTTCGAAAGGCATCGGGCGCTCGGCGGGCAGCGGTGTTTCCGTCGTCGCATGTGCGCGATACGCCTCCAGCTCTTCGGTGGTATCACGCAGCCGTCGGTACACGGTGACCAGGTTGCGGCCCACTTCGGGCATCCGGGCGACGAGTTCCTCGATCTGCGCTGAGCTGACGGAGTCGTTCGGCGCGCTGGCGGTGAACACATCCGACAGGTCAGCCACCAGTCGGGCGTCGGAGTCGGAGGAGAAGTAGTTCGAGGGCAGGTCGAATCGCTCGGTAAGGGCCAGCAGCACCGGCACGGTGATCGGCCGCTGGTCGTTTTCCAGCTGATTGACGTAGCTGGTGGACAGGTTCAACGTCCGGGCCAATGCGGCCTGGCTCAGGCCGCGCTCGTTTCGCAGCCGTCGCAGCCGGGGACCCGAAAAGATCTTCGCCACCGCTGACACGTTACCCCGCGATGGCGTACACAACGTACGCAAAATTCGCCCGTCCGAGACGCAAAATTACGCATATGCTGGGTCTTTCACTTCCGGTGGAGTTTGCATAGTGTGCGAATTATGTTGATCCACCCGGTTCGAACCCACCGCAGCGCCGACGACTTCCCGATCACCGAGCACCTGGCCTACAAAATCGCCCAGGTGGCGGCCGACCCGGTCGCGGTGCCGCCGGAGACCGAGGCGATGGTGATCAACCGCATCATCGACAACGCCGCAGTCAGCGCCGCCTCTGTCGTCCGGCGGCCGGTCACCACCGCGCGCCAACAGGCCCTCGCCCACCGCGCCCGGTCGGGCGCGACCGTGTTCGGCGTCGACGGCAGCTACTCCGCCGAGTGGGCGGCCTGGGCCAATGGCGTCGCGGTCCGTGAACTCGATTACCACGACACCTTTCTGGCCGCGGAGTACTCCCACCCCGGCGACAACATCCCGCCGCTGGTGGCGGTCGCTCAGCAGCTCGGCGTCCGCGGCAGCGACCTGATCCGCGGCCTGGCCGCCGCCTACGAGGTCCAGGTCGGCCTGGTCAAGGGAATCTGCCTGCACGAGCACAAGATCGACCACGTCGCGCATCTCGGCCCGTCGGTCGCCGCGGGGCTGGGCGCCATGCTGCGGCTCGACGTCGACACCATCTACCAGGCGATCGGCCAGGCGCTGCACCTGACCACCGCTACCCGGCAATCCCGCAAGGGCGCCATCTCCAGCTGGAAGGCGTTCGCGCCCGCGCTGGCCGGCAAGGTCGGCATCGAGGCCGTCGATCGCGCGATGCGTGGCGAGGGCTCGCCCGCGCCGATTTGGGAGGGTGAGGACGGCGTGATTTCCTGGCTGCTGTCGGGGCCCGAGCACACCTACGAGGTGCCGCTGCCCGCGCCGGGCGAGCCCAAGCGGGCCATCCTGGACACCTACACCAAAGAACATTCCGCCGAATACCAGAGCCAGGCGCCCATCGACTTGGCCCGCCGGCTGCGGGAGCGCATCGGCGATCTGGACCAGATCGCGACGGTCGTGTTGCACACCAGCCACCACACGCATTTCGTAATCGGCACCGGGTCCGGGGACCCGCAGAAGTTCGACCCCGATGCGTCGCGGGAGACGCTGGATCACTCGCTGCCCTACATTTTCGCGGTCGCGCTGCAGGACGGCAGTTGGGATCACGAACTTTCCTACACCGCGGAGCGGGCACACCGGCCCGACACCGTCGAGTTGTGGCACAAGATCTCCACTGTCGAGGACCCGGAGTGGACGCGCCGTTACCACTCGAACGACCCGGCCGAGAAGGCATTCGGGGCCCGGGCGGAGGTGATGCTCAAGAGCGGCGACGTCATCTCCGACGAGTTGGCAGTCGCTGATGCGCATCCGCTGGGGGCCCGGCCGTTCGGGCGCGAGCAGTACATCGGCAAATTCACTCACCTGGCGGACGGGGTGGTGGATGCCGTTGAACAGCAACGGTTCCTGCGCGCTGTTCAAGATGTCGCCGCGCTGAAAGGCGGCGGCCTCGTCGCGCTCAATGTGCGGGTGTTGCCCGAAGTGCTGGCGCCGGCAGACTCGTCAGTCCGGTCCGGGATTTTCCGATGACAGGTCTGCTGGCCGCGTCATCCAGCGCCGCCGACAAGCGGGCTGTGTTCCGAGCGGGGCTGGATTCCGCCCGGCTGCAACGCTTCCCGGGGGCTTTCTCGCCGCTGGTCGCCAAGCTCGTGGAACAGATCGGATTCGAGGGAATCTACGTCTCGGGTGCGGTGTTGTCCGCCGATCTCGGTCTGCCCGACATCGGGCTGACCACTTTGACCGAGGTCACCGCGCGGGGCGGCCAGATCGCCGCGGTCACCGATCTGCCCACACTGATCGACGCGGACACCGGATTCGGCGAACCGATGAGCGCGGCGCGCACCGTGACATTGCTCGAGGACGCCGGGCTGGCCGGCTGCCACCTCGAAGACCAGGTCAACCCGAAGCGGTGTGGGCACCTCGACGGCAAAGCCGTTGTGCCGACCGCCGACATGGTCAAGCGACTTCGGGCCGCGGTCGCCGCACGCCGCGATCCGAACTTCGTCATCTGTGCCCGCACCGACGCCGCCGGCATCGAAGGCGTCGATGCCGCAGTTGCTCGGGCGCGGGCCTACGCCGACGCCGGCGCCGATCTGATCTTTACCGAGGCGCTGACCGGGCCGGCCGACTTCGAGAAATTCCGCGCCGCCCTGGACGTTCCGTTGCTGGCCAACATGACCGAGTTCGGCAAGTCGGACCTGCTGACTACGTCGCAACTGGCAGACATCGGCTACAACGTGGTGATCTACCCGGTCACCACGTTGCGATTGGCGATGTTCGCGGTAGAAGAGGGTTTGTGCGAAATCGACTCAAAGGGAACACAATCCGGCCTGCTCGATCACATGCAGCACCGCCAGCGGCTGTATGAGTTGCTCCGCTACGCCGACTACAACCAATTCGACGACGAGATCTTCAACTTCGAGGTGAAAGGCTCACGCCAATGAGCGCAGTCGCCACGGCCGAGCCGAAAATCCACAAAGGACTTGCCGGTGTCGTCGTCGACACCACGTCGATCTCCAAGGTGGTGCCCGAGACCAACTCGCTGACCTATCGCGGCTATCCCGTGCAGGACCTGGCTGCACACTGCACGTTCGAGCAGGTCGCCTATCTACTGTGGCACGGCGAGCTCCCGAACGACGGCGAGTTGGCGCTGTTCAACCAACGCGAGCGGGCCAGCCGGCGGATCGACCGCTCGCTGCAGTCGCTGCTGGCCAAGCTGCCCGACAACTGCCACCCGATGGACGTGGTGCGCACCGCGATCAGCTATCTGGGCGCTGAAGACCCCGACGAGGACGACAGCGCCGAGTCGGCCAATTACGCGAAATCGCTGCGGATGTTCGCCGTCCTGCCGACCATCGTGGCCATCGACATGCGCCGCCGCCGTGGTCTGGCACCGATCGCGCCGAACAGCCACCTCGGCTACTCGGAGAACTTCCTGCACATGTGCTTCGGCGAGGTTCCCGAGCCGGTCGTCGTCTCGGCGTTCGAGCAATCGATGATTCTGTACGCCGAACACAGCTTCAACGCCTCGACATTCGCCGCGCGCGTGGTGACGTCGACGCAGTCCGACATCTACAGCGCGGTGACAGCGGCCATCGGCGCACTGAAGGGCCCGCTGCACGGTGGGGCCAACGAGGCGGTCATGCACGACATGATCGAGATCGGCGATGCGCCACGGGCCGCGGAGTGGTTGCACGGCAAGCTGTCGCGCAAGGACAAAGTGATGGGCTTCGGGCACCGCGTCTACAAAAATGGCGACTCCCGAGTGCCGACGATGAAGGACGCACTTGTCCGCATTGCGAACGTGCGCGACGGAGGGCGCTGGCTCGACATCTACCGGGTTCTGGAGACGGAGATGTTCGCTACAACCGGCCTCAAGCCCAACCTGGATTTCCCCACCGGACCAGCCTACTACCTGATGGGATTCGACATCCCCAGCTTCACACCGCTTTTCGTGATGAGCCGCATCACCGGCTGGACCTCTCACATCATCGAGCAGGCCGGCTCCAACGCACTGATCCGGCCGCTGTCGGAATACTCGGGCCGGCCGCAACGGAGCTTCGCGGGCCGTTGACAGTGACTGCCAGACGGTCATACTGTGCCACGCATGAACAACGGCGCCAAGTTGCGAGTCATCCAATGGGCCACCGGGGGCGTCGGTAAGGCGGCCATCCAATGCGTGCTCAACCACCCCCAACTGGAACTCGCCGGCTGCTGGGTGCACAGCGCGGACAAGAGCGGGCGCGACGTCGGCGACATCCTGGGCATCGAATCAGTCGGTGTCACGGCCACTTCCAGCAAGGACGAGCTGCTGGCCCTCGACGCCGATTGCGTGATGTACAGCCCGCTGATTCCCAACGACGACGAAGTCATCGCGATCCTGCGGTCCGGCAAAAACGTCGTGACCCCGGTGGGCTGGGTGTACCCCGACCCCGGCAACCCCCGTCACCGGGCGGTGGACGACGCCGCCGTCGAAGCCGGGGTGACACTGCATGGGTCCGGCATCCACCCCGGCGGCGTCACCGAACGCTTTCCGCTGATGATCTCGTCGCT
>NZ_JBYCLA010000363.1:0-4883 GCF_057473665.1 Mycobacterium sp. TH-M25 | reverse complement strand
CTGTTCGCTTGCGTGGGTCGCGGTCAACGCGTTAGCCACCATCAGCTGGTTGGCGATGGAGGTGACCAGGGCCAGATTAATCGGCAAGGATGTCCTCCGATCTGGGCACGAATTCAAGATCTGGACAGGTGCATTACCCGAATATCACATATGTTCACCCATATCGGAAGTGGAGCCGTACAAAGTGACGGCTGCATCACACAGCTGAACGTCGCGCGCATCTGTGTTCCCGACCCGTCGAAGGAGACCACCATCGCAGCTTTCACGGCATCTGTTCTCGACGCCGAGGACGCGGCCGACACCATGGTGCTGGAGCAACTGCGCGCCGATCCCGCGATTGAGTTCATTGATCACCGCGCGGCGCAACTGGCGGAATTGAGCGAGCTGCTCCCATCACCTGACGCCGAGTTGCTCGGCGAACGCTGCCGGTGGGTTTACTACCCCTGGCGGCGGGCGGTGGTGGCGGTGCTGGGGCCGCTGGGGTTCCGTGCGGTGCGGCTGGACCGTAACCGAAATGTGGTCACCGCTGACGAGCAGGCACGACTTGGTGTGCTGCGGATCGGCGTCGTCGGGTTGAGCGCCGGCCATGTCATCGCGCACACGCTCGCGGCGCAGGGCTTGTGCGGCGAACTGCGGCTGGCGGATTTCGATCAATTGGCATTGAGCAATCTCAACCGGGTGCCGGCGACGATATTCGACATTGGGCTGAACAAAGCCGAGGCGGCGGCCCGCAGAATTGCCGAGCTCGACCCTTATCTGCCGGTGCGAACCTTCGATGCCGGGCTGACGCTGGACAGCATCGACGAATTCCTCTCTTGCCTCGACATCGTTGTCGACGAATGCGATTCATTGGACATGAAGGCGATCGTGCGAGAGCGGGCCAGGGCGCGGGGGCTCCCGGTGTTGATGGCGACCAGCGATCGCGGGCTCGTCGACGTGGAGCGCTTCGATCTCGACCCGCAACGACCGATTCTGCACGGCCTGCTCGGTGATGTGGACCCCGCATCGCTGGCGCGCATGGCAAGCGGCGAGAAGGTTCCGCACTTGCTGCGTTTCCTGGAGGCCCAACATTTGTCGTCGCGCGGCGCGGCATCTCTGCTGGAGATCGACCGCACCCTGTCGACGTGGCCACAGGTGGCCGGCGATGTGGCTGCGGGAGCACCGGTGATCGCCGAATCCGTGCGCCGGATCGGACTGGGCGAACACCTGCCGTCGGGGCGGGTTCGCCTCGATGTCGGCGGTGCGCTCGACCGGATCGACGAGCCGGAGTTGCCCAAGGAATCGGCTCCGCCGCTACCCGAATACTCGGACCCGGTGTGGCCGGGAGTCGCGGGCGCGATTGCCGCCGCCGCGATTCGGGCGCCGTCGGCCTCCAACGCCCAGCCCTGGCAGATCGAGGCCAGCCCGGATGTCATCATTGTCCGGCTGGCGCCCGAACACTCGTCGACGCTGGATGTCGGATACCGCGCCAGCGCCGTCGCGCTCGGAGCGGCGATCTTCAACGCCAAGGTCTCCGCTGCCGCCCACCAGGTGCTGGGCCCGGTGAATTTCACTGAAGCCGACGGTATGCCGCTACAGGCCACGCTGCAGCTCGGTGACGGTACCGACCCGGCCCTGGCCGGACTCCACGACGCGATGCTGCATCGAGAAGCCAACCGGCGGTTGGGAACTGCGCAGCCAGTCGCTGATGACACTGTCCGGAGCCTGCGCACCGCAGCCGAGCGCGAAGGCGCTCAGCTACATGTGCTGACTGCACCTCAAGACATCGCGAGGGCGGCGACAATCATCGCCGCGTCCGACCGCATCCGCTATCTGACTCCGGGACTACATTCGGAGATGATCGCGGAGCTGCGCTGGCCGGGTGATCCGGTTCCGAACACCGGGATCGATATCCGCAGCCTCGAATTCAGCCACAGTGATCTTGCCGCGGTAGAAATTGTGCGGCGGCCGGAGGTCATGGACCACCTGGCGCGGTGGAATGCCGGATCGGCGTTGGGTGAGGGCACTCGTCGACAGGTGGCGGCCAGCTCGGCGTTGGCCGTCATCTCGGTGTCCGGCGGATCGCTGACCGACTACGCGCGCGGCGGTTCGGCGGCCGAGGCCGTCTGGATCACCGCGCAGCAGTGCGGGCTCGCTGTCCAGCCGATGTCGCCGATATTTCTGTATGCGCGCGGCACCGAGGATCTCGATCGGGTGTCGACCGCCTTCCGCGAGGAGTTGAGCGTTCTGCAGGAGGAGTTCGGCACGCTCGTCGGGATCCGCCCCGGGGATGCGGTCGCCCTGGTGTTGCGATTCGCTGTCAGCGAGCCCGCAACAGTGCGCAGCCTGCGCGATTTCGGACGCGTCAATTTACGGTAGCCCCGACAGCGGCTACCGTTGTTACATGTCCGGCGGGCTCGACGACCTGGTTACCGGGGCGGCGGCTGCCTTGATGGCTGCCAACGCGGCCAATCATGTCGCCGCCAGTCAGCGGGTCCTGCACGATCTGGCGGATCACTTCGGCGTCGACTTCGCCGCTCTTCGGCACACCGACCATAGAATTCGAGCCACGATACTCATCGCTTCGTGGCCGCCCCGTGAGAACATCCCTGACCCCGACCCGATCGGTGTGGTGTATTTCGCGGAAGCGGACTCGGTCTTCGCGCTGATCGAAAGTTACACGGCCCCATACGTTCTTCGCCCGGATCCGGCGCACTCCGACTATCAGCGCAGTATCGAGGAGGGAACCGTCATACATCAAACGTCGCTCGCGGCCGTGCCGTTGCTGTCCGGCGAACTCACCACCGGCACCCTTCTCTTCGTTAAGTTCGGCGACCGCGAGTGGCTCCCGGACGAGCTGAACGCACTGCAGGTTATCGCCACGTTGTTTGCTCAAGTGCAGGCGCGCCTGACCGCCGAAGCGCAGCTGCAGTACCTGGCCGACCATGACGATCTGACCGGGCTGCTGAACCGGCGCGTGCTGCTCGCCTATCTCGACGAGCGGCTGGCAGACGGTCAGCCCCGCCCTGTCGCCGTGCTGCAGATCGACGTAGACCGGCTCAAGGTGATCAACGATCATCTCGGGCAGGATGCCGGCGACCGTTACATCAGGGCCTTCGCCGGGCTGCTGCGGGCCGTCGACATCCCTTCTACCGTCGCCAGATTAGGCGGTGACGAGTTTGTCATCGTGCCGACAGGTCCGATCGATGTCGATGATGCCGAACTCTTCGCGCAGCGCGTGCAATTCGGACTCGGCCAGCAGGTCGAGATCGATCGTGAAAAGGTAAGCCGCACAGTCAGTGTCGGAGTTGCCATCGGTGAGCCGGGAGTCGACAGTACGTCCGCATTGCTCCGGCGAGCGGATCAGGCGCTGTTGTTGGCCAAGAGTTCCGGCGGGCGCGGGGTTGCTCGATTCAGCCCGGAGTTGTCGGACAAGTATGCGATTCGCAACGACATCGAGCTGCAGATGGAAGGCACCATCGACAGCGCCAGCGGAGCCCTGGTGCTGCACTATCTTCCCGAGTTCGATATGCGGACCGGCGAGGTGCTCGGCGCCGAGGCGCTGGTCCGATGGCAGCATCCGACGCGGGGCCTGCTGCTGCCCGACTCCTTCATCAGCGTGGTCGAGTCGATCAACCTGGCGGGCCGTCTCGGGCGCTTGGTAATGCGTTCGGCCTTCGAGCAATTCAGCCTCTGGCGCGCGCGGGGGGTGGGAGAGCACGCGGTGATCCGAGTGAACGTGTCCCCGGTGCAGCTGGTCGCGGAGGGAACGGTCGACCTGGTTGCCGCGACGCTCGAGGCGTTTGGCCTGGAGGCGAATACCGTGTGCTTGGAGATCACCGAAAGCGTCGTCGTCCAAGACATCGACGCCACCCATAAGACGCTTGCCGGCTTGAAAGACATCGGAGTGCAAATCGCCATCGATGATTTCGGCACCGGCTACAGCGCGCTGGCGTATCTGAAGTCGCTGCCCGTCGACACGCTCAAGATCGATCGTGGCTTCGTCCGAGAGCTCGGGACCGACGAAGGCGATCAGGCGATCGTGCGCTCGATCATGTCCTTGGCCGACGCCTTCAAGCTGGAGGTCGTCGCCGAGGGAGTCGAGACCGCTGCCGCGGCGCGAACGCTACTCGACTTCAATTGTTATCGCGCGCAAGGCTTTCTGCTGTCTCATCCGTTGGAGGCCGACGCGATGGAAGCGCTGCTGGCGCAGCGCTACGTGCCGCTCGACTTCGATCGAGACGAGTCGTGATCAGGTAGCCGTCGACGCTCGCGCGCTAGATTGCGGGCAAAACCGCTGGCTCAGCAGTTGGGTTTCGGTCAGAATCTTGGAAACCTGTTCCGGTTTGGCGTGATTGACGAAGTCGTGACGATCCCACCACATCATCTTGGTCTGGTAACGCTCACTCGGGTACGGTGTCGCGGGAATCGGGGAGATCACTCCGCCCGATGATCGCCACCGGTTCAGCGCGTACGCCGCCGCGGTGGCCATGCAGAATTGATTGTCCAGCAGCGCCATCATGTGGAAAGCGCTGCGCGCCATGGCCTCGGTGATGCGATGGCTGCGATCGGGGTCGTCGGTCGCCCACGCTGATTTCATCTCGAGGACTCCGAACGGCACCCGGTCGTTGATCATGCTGCGCACCACCTGCTGGCTGGGTTGACCCGCCCACTCGATGACCGCATGCGAGTCCTCGGCCGACCGCAGTGGTCCAATCGCCCGTAGGCCCGCGACGGTCCGTCCGGCTTCGTCGATGACGGCGAAAAACATGGCGGTGTCGGACCCACTGCGCAGCGCCTCGGTGTCGAGTGCGCCCACGACACCAAGCGTGGGGGTGGTGCGAAGTGCTCCGGGCGCCAAAAACCACCCCCAGGTGCGGGCGGCGTGGGGGGTGGAGACCACC
>NZ_JBYCLA010000362.1:0-4424 GCF_057473665.1 Mycobacterium sp. TH-M25 | reverse complement strand
ATCGCCAGCTTCATGTCTGGTCAGGGCGGAACCGGGGTGCTGCTGGAGCGTGACGGCGGCCGGCTGGCCAACTTCGCACAGCGGGTGGCCTACGACTGGTCGTTGGTACCGGCGCCGGTGATCGCCGCGATCCACGGGAACTGTTTCGGTGGCGGCCTGCAGATCGCGTTGGGCACCGACATCCGGGTCGCTGCACCTGAGGCGAAGCTGTCGATCATGGAAGTGAAGTGGGGTCTCGTTCCCGATATGGGCATCACGCAAACACTGCCACGATTGGTCCGGATCGACGTCGCCAAGGAGCTGACGTTCAGCGGCCGGATCGTCTCTGGCAGTGAGGCTTTGGCTATCGGGTTGGTCACGCGAAACGACGACGACCCGCTGGCGGAGGCCCTGGCACTGGCCGAGGAGATCGCGCAGAAGTCCCCCGATGCGGTGCGCGCCGCCAAACGCCTCTACGACGAGACATGGACCAGCCACGACGCCGCCACGGCACTCAAACGGGAGTCCGAGTTGCAGACTGCGCTGATCGGCCAGCCCAATCAACTCGCCGCCGTGGTGGCCGGGATGTCAGGCGAGCCACCGGTCTTCGTCGACCCCGTCTAGCCTGGCCGCAGCGTCACGGTGAGCCCTTGCTCGACCCAACGCCAGTCGATGCGCTCCTGTTCGAGGCGCACCCGTTCACCCAGCCCGTCTGCGACCAGTTCTGAATAGAGGTCGAACTCGTCAGGTGTCAGTCGGGTCAGGACCGACTTCGCAGGGCGGTCTTCGGTCCCCCAGCGGTCCCGGTGGGCCAGCAGCGTGTCGCGGTCCATCAGCACCGAGCGCGCTCGCGGGAGCCACGCCCGCAGGCGGTCGAGAATGGCGAATCCATGCGTGTCGATGTCTCCCCAGTAGAGGACATCGGCCTCTGCCAGCCAACGCAACCGACCGATGCTGTCGACTTCGAAGCCCTTCCCCCAGAACACAATTCCGTCTTCGGGGACATCGACGCTCAGATAGCTGATCTCGTTCTCGACGATGACCGCAACCCGCGGTTCGACAGTAAGCCGGGCCAACTCCTCCGAACGCACCGCCAGCTCGGTAATCGGAGCCGGTAAACCGAGCGAAGCCGCGGGCCGCAGCCGCACCAATCCGGGCTTGCACCGCAGACCGAGATCGGCCAGAAACCCGGAGCCCGTCGCCGAGACACCAAGCATCGCGGCCAGCACCGTCCGGTGCCGCTCGGCGAATTTGGTGTCGACGCCGGGTGCATCGATCTCGCGCAGGTAGCGCTGCGACTGACGGTGACTGTCGAGCCACACGTAAGCAGCGATCAGCCGTGGCATCTCGGGCCCCAACTCCAGCGCGCGATGCGGATGGCCGACGATCCACTCGCGAACCCGCGGGTGCTGATCTGCCAAAATCAGGAGATCGTCGAAGCGGCGAACCATCGTCGTCACGCCCAACAAAGCCCAGGCTTGCGTGATCGAGGAGACCACGGCGCGGACGGGCAGCCGGTTGCGGCCGATCTGCCGGCCGCCGATTGACTGCCATTGCAAGGCGTATCGGCTGTCGTCACGGCGGCCGGCATCCAAGGCCGCTACCCACCCGCGCGCGGCGGCGACGTCGTCACCGACCTCCGACGGTTTGGGGCCGCGCAGCGGCACCTCGATCGGCGCGAAGCGGTCGCCGTTGGCGTAGGCGCGCAACAACGATCCATCGTCCCACCGGCGTCTGACCCTGGCGGCAATGTCATCCGGTGTGGTCCACGTCGCGCTCATGGCGCCACTCCTCCTCATCGCTTCGTCCCCCGCAAGCGGGAGGTGCCCCCACTGCATCGTCGTCGGCGCGGCGCTCATGGCACCACTCCTCCTCATCGCTTCGTCCCCCGCAAGCGGGAGGTGCCCCCACTGCATCGTCGTCGGCGCGGCGCTCATGACCGCCGTCCGTCACGCCGCGTCCGGTACTCCTCGATTGTCATCGTCTGCAGCCGAGAGAACGTTCCGCTCGGATTGTCGACGAATCCGATCGCCTTCACGTAGGGCTCGATGACGTGAACCTTCTGCAGCGGCGTCACGATGAGAAGTTGCAGCCCGAGCGTCGCGAAAAGGTCCAACGCGTAGCGGGTCGAGACATCCGAGCCGCGCCCAAATGCCTCGTCGATGACCGCGAACCGGAAGTCTCGCGACTTCTGCGCTCCCCACTCGAGCCCGAACTGGTAAGCAAGGGAGGCCGCCAGGATCGTGTAGGCGAGCTTCTCTTTCTGCCCGCCGGACTTGCCGTCGGAATCGCTGTAATGCTCCCATTCGTCACCGGTCTCGGCGTCGCGCTCGGAGGCGGAAAAGACGAACCAGTTGCGCACGTCGGTGACGCGCCGGGTCCAGTTCTTGTCGGATTCGGCGTAGCCCTCGCGGCCGCGAAACCGCTCGATGATCCGCTTGACGTCTCCGAAGCGCTGCTCGGAATACTGGTCGCCGTCGAGCGCAAGGCTGTCGTTGGTCAGGTTGCGCAGATCTGAACGGAATTGTGCGACATCCTGATTCGTGGTGGGCTCCTTCTCCAGCCGAATGTAGCGGCCCGGGTTGTAGGGCACCGCGCCGAGCGCCTCGTTGATCCGATCTACCCGCTCGTCAATGGCCGACGCCTGCCGATTGAGCCAGTTGTTGAACCCCGCCAGCTCCTGGATGGCGTTCTTGTTGAGCTGCTCCTTGAACTCGGCCTCGAAACGCGGCAGGTCGTCGGTCGCGACGCGGTCGCGGAACGCCAAAAAGTCTCGGCGGGCGTCGACGTTGGCGTCCATGTCCGCGCGAAGCTCGGGCCACCGACGCAGGACCTCACTCATGTACTGGGCCAGATTCAGCGCGTAGCCGTTGAGCTGGCCGGTGAGGCGCTCGATGCGCCGATGCAGATCGGCCGACACAGCGACCTCCGTATCGGCACACTCCGCCGCCCGCAGCGGCCGGCCTTGGCCCAGGCGTTCGTCCAGGGCCGCATACGACGCTCGGTCGACCGCCAGCTGCTCCTCGGGCCGCGCCGCGACGAACGCGTCGTCGCGCATCTTGTCCTGCTTTGCTTTTTCCGCCGCCGCTGCCGTGGTCGCCAGCCTGCCGGTGAGCTTGTCGATCAACTCCCCCACGGCGTGGGCTTGCGCTTCGTTCTCGTCAAGCGCCCGCACGATCTCCTCCAGGCGCGAGGAACCGGCCAACAGGCGTATCCGTTCGGCGTCGTGGTCGTTCGCCCGCGACTGCGCCTCGGCGACGTCGAGATCGGCCCACGAGCGGTATTCCTCAAGCCGCGCAAGGGCTTGCAGCTTTGCCTGCACCGCATCCCGCTGCGCATCGAGACTGCTCAACTCGGCAGCAGCCGTGGTTCGCTTTTCCTCCAGCTGGGCGAGTTCGTCGCGAAGCGCGGCGATCTTGCGCTCGTTGGCCCAGCCCAGAACCCAGCGACGGGGATCGTCGACGCGGTGTCGGTCGTCCTTCTCGTGACGCTCGCCCGAGCGCACCTGGCCCTCCCGGGTCACAGCCCGCCGCTGGCTGCGGAACTCCTCGAGGCTCGACGAGCATCGGTAGTCGGCCCGCTTGGTGAGCTCGTCGACCAGGTATTGCTGGAAGACCCCGTCTTTGACCTCGATGCAGTCGGCGAGCCAGAGCCCCTCGTGCCCCGGTGATTGCAGCGGAACCCGTTGTCTGGCAACCCGTTCGTAGACGAGCTTAGCCCCGAAAGCCTTACCGCCTCGGCCATGGAACGTGAGCCTTCGGCCGTTCACCCATCCGGCAACGGAGTCGTAGTGCTGCTGCGGCACCAACAGCGACAGCGCGAACCCGCGCAGGACCCGTTCCGCTGCACCCCGCCACTCGGCGTGTTCGTCGGTCACGTCGAGCAGTTCACCCACATAGGGAAGGTCGTCGGGCGTCAGCCCGAGGGCCGCACACAGCTCGGCACGCACCTCGACCTGCTCGACGGGCAGATTGCTGGTGCGTTGCTCCAGGCTCGTGAGCTCCTCGGAGATGAGGCCGCACTGGCGTTGAAGCTCCCTCTCCCGCCCGATCGCGTCGGCCGTGGCCGCGTCGAGGGCTCGCTTGTCCGCGGTAATCCGCGACCGCTCGGTGGCGGCCAGAGTGGACAGGGCCGCGAAGTCCTTGTCGCCGACGACCGGTTGCAGCCCGGCGTCGGCGACCGCGACGTCGAACCGGGTGCGGGCATCACGACGACTCTGGGCTTGGGCTCGGGCCTGCTCGGCGAGTCGCTCCAGCTCACCGATACGGTCGCCGCCGGCCTTGGCGCGCTCCTCGATGAGGGATTCGCGCTCGCGGCTCAGCTTCTGCTCCTTAGCCTTTGCGGTGTCCTGCTCCTTCCACAAGCCCAAGCCGTGGGCCTCCAGCGTGGTGATCTCCTCGGCGAGCAGGCCGGCGCGAAGCTCGGCGATGAACAGCCGGACGGCG
>NZ_JBYCLA010000361.1:0-3628 GCF_057473665.1 Mycobacterium sp. TH-M25 | reverse complement strand
GCCACCCAGCGGGATATAGAGGACGCTCCAGGCAACGCCCATGGTGACCAGTACGCTGGCGGCGGTGATCTGACCCGCAAACTTCGTCAGCGCGTCCAAACCCCAGCGGTCGTCGATCAGCCCGATACCCATGATCACTGCACCGGCCACCAGCACCGCGGGCATGCCCGTGGAATAGACGAACCCGCGGGTGAGCGCCGGAAGCTGAGACGCCAGAAAGACTGCAGCCAAAACACCGAGATACATAGCCAGCCCACCCATCCGTGGGGTTGGCGTCACATGAACGTCGCGTTCGCGCGGATAGGCGACCGCTCCCAAGCGGGTGGCTAGCACCCGTACCGGCCCGGTTGCGAAGTACGTGATGATCGCGGCGGTCAGTCCGACCAGGGCAAGCTCGCGCAGCGGGACACCGGCGCTGCGATCAGACAGGGCGAGCAAACCACTGGCAAAGCTGGCTAAGTCGCTGGACACCTCGAAAACGTACGCCACCTTCCTGAGACCCGATTAACCCCGCCGAGCGGCTAGGCGGTCAGACTCGCGGGGGCCACCCCCAGCACCTCCGCGATCCGCGCAGTACTCACGGGGCCGGGTCGCAGGATCCGCGGGGTTTCTCCGGTCAGATCGACGATGGTCGAGGGGGCCTGCTGCGCGGACGGACCAGCATCGAGATAGACCCCGACCAGCTCGCCGAGTTGACCACGCGCCCCGTCGGCGTCGACCGCGGCCGGCTGACCGGAGACGTTGGCGCTAGAAACCGCCATCGGCCCGACCTCACGCAGCAATTCGATGGCAACCGGATGCAACGGCATTCGCAGCATCACGGTGCCGCGCGCATCGCCGAGATCCCAGTTCAACGAGGGCGCTTGCACAACCACCAGGCTCAGCGCGCCCGGCCAGAATGCGCGGATCAACTCACGGGCCCCGTCGGGCATCGTATAGACCAGACCCTCGATGGTGTGCCAGGAGCCCACCAGGACACCCACCGGCATGTCACGTCCTCGCCCCTTCGCTGACAGCAGCGCGGCCACGGCGGCGCTGTCGAAGGCGTCGGCGCCGATGCCATAGACGGTGTCCGTCGGCATGACAACCAGTCGACCACCCTTGAGCGCCGCGACAGCCGAAGCGATTCCGCGCGCACGCTGGTCCGGGTCGGCGCAGTCGAACACCTCAGTCATGCGCGGCACTTCTCCGCCGTCCACGGGTGATGCCCGCACCTGCGGGCCGTCACAAACCTCGGCCGACCGGCCAGATCGTGGTGGGCTAGGACGTCGTCGAAAAGTCCTGTTCGGCAGACCAATTCAAACGTTGGCACCGATGTGCTGTCATCATGCTCGACGGCGAACAAGCCACCGGGGCGCAGCCAACGCGCAGCGAGACCGACAATGTCAGCCGTCAGCGCCATTCCGTCCGGCCCACCAAACACCGCGTGACGCGGATCATATTGGGTCACTTCAGGTTCCAGAATGCACAGCGAGACGGGGTCATCGGGAACGTAGGGCGGGTTGGCCACGAAGAGGTCGACGCGTCCGTCAAGTTCGGGAAGCAGGCCCGGGGTGGTGACATCGGCGCGCACGAGTTCTACCGCGGTGCCCACAGCGTTGCGGCGTGCGTAGTCCAGGGCAGCATCGGAGTCGTCGATGCCAATCACTCGTGCCGCGGGCCGGTGCTGAGCCAGCGCGACCGCCAACGCACCGGATCCAGTGCATGAATCCACAATCACTGGCCGCGCCGGCAGCCGCTGTGCCATCGCCCACGCCAATATGGCCTCGGTCTCTGGGCGCGGTATGAACACACCCGGGCCGACATGCAGCACTACTGGCCCGAACGACACCGTCCCGATGAGATGCTGCAACGGCACCCGCCGCGCCCGCGCGGCAACGGCGTCGCGGTAACGCCCGAAGAACTCGTCGCCGGGCGTGTCAAGCAAGGCCAGCCGACCGCGATCGGTGCCGGCTAGGTGAGCGGCCAGCTGCTCGGCATCGCAACGCGCGGAACCGATCCCCGCTTCCGCGAGTAGCGTCGCAGCAGAGTCAATCGCACGCCGCAGCTCGGACTGAATTATCCGCCTCCTCCTCATTCCTTCGGAGCCGCATCGTCGCGCCGGACGGTCCATCATGCCTGTTGCAGCCTAGCCTGCTTGTCAGCAGCACTTAACGCGTCAAAAAGCGCATCCAGATCACCGTCTAGGACCTGATCGAGATTGTGTGACTTGTAACCGATTCGGTGGTCCGTGATCCGGTTCTCCGGGAAGTTGTAGGTGCGAATGCGTTCGCTGCGGTCCACCGTGCGAATCTGGCTGGCCCGATCCGCCGACGCGTCGGCTAGTGCTTGCTCCTCGGCCATTGCCTGTAGGCGGGCGGCCAGCACCTGCAACGCACGGGTCTTGTTCTGCAGCTGCGACCGTTCGTTTTGACAGGTGACGACAATCCCGGTGGGCAGATGAGTGATCCGCACCGCGGAATCGGTGGTATTAACGCCTTGGCCGCCTTTGCCCGAAGACCGGTAGACGTCGATGCGCAGATCCGACTCGTCGATCTGCACCTCACCGACTTCCTCGGGTTCCGGATAGACCAGCACACCTGCCGCCGAAGTATGCACGCGGCCTTGGGATTCCGTTACCGGTACCCGCTGCACCCGGTGCACCCCGCCCTCGAACTTCATTCGCGACCACACGCCGTCGGCCGAATCACCTTTGCTGCCAATAGCCATCGTCGCGTCCTTGTAGCCGCCAAGATCTGAAGTTGTCTCGTCCAGCACCGTTACCGTCCAGCCGTGCCGCTCGGCGTAGCGAATGTACATCCTGGCCAGGTCGGCGGCGAACAAGGCCGACTCTTCGCCTCCCTCACCGGATTTGACTTCGAGCACAATGTCATCGGCGTCATGGGGGTCGCGCGGTGCCAGCATGTCGGTGAGTTGGGTGTCCAGTTCGGCTACCAGTGATTCCAGATCGGCCACCTCGTCAGCGAACGATTCGTCGACGTCCGCGAGTTCACGTGCGGTCGCCAGATCGTCTCGGGCCGCCACCAGCATGCGGTGGGTTGCCACAATCGGGGCCAATCGGGCGAACCGGCGTCCGGCTTTACGCGCCTCGTCTGGCTTGCTGTGCAATTCGGGATCCGCCAGCGCATGCTCGAGCTCCGCGTGTTCGGCGAGCAGCACGTCAATCGTCTGTACGGGCTGCGTCATGCTGACCTTCCTCCTGAAACGGGCCGACTGCCGCAAACGCAAACCGACGCCCGGCCTGTGCCGATTCAGCACAGTTCGGGCGTCGGTAAGCCAGCTATTTGTCGGCTGATTCGGCCTTGTCAGCCGCCTTGCGCCTGCCGTAGCGCTTTTCGAAGCGGGCGACCCGGCCGCCGCTGTCCAGAATCTTCTGCTTGCCCGTGTAGAACGGGTGGCACTGTGAGCAAACCTCAACCACGATCCGGCCTCCCGGCTTGGTGCTGCGCGTTTGGAACGTGTTGCCGCATCCGCAGACCACGGTGGTCTCCTCGTAGGCGGGATGAATGTCAGCTTTCATGGTGTCCTCTTTGGTCGTTTGCCGCCCGGGTTCTCATTTCGATCCGGCGGCCGGGCATGAGCTCGCCAGAACCTGAGGTGGCTCTGGGGTAGTCGACCCTCGATTATG
>NZ_JBYCLA010000360.1:0-2257 GCF_057473665.1 Mycobacterium sp. TH-M25 | reverse complement strand
AGTAGCTTGCACAGCGCCACCCGACGCCGCTCACCACCGGACAGGTTTGTGACCGGTTCGTCGGGCGGCGGGCAGCGCAGCGCGTCCATGGCCTGCTCCAGTTGCGAGTCGAGGTCCCACGCGTCGGCGTGGTCCAGTTCCTCTTGTAGCCGGCCCATCTCTTCCATCAACTCGTCGGAGTAGTCGGTGGCCATTAATTCGGCGACCTCGTTGAAACGGTCAAGCTTGATCTTGATGTCGCCCAAGCCCTCTTCCACGTTGCCGCGAACCGTTTTTTCCTCGTTCAACGGCGGCTCCTGCTGCAGAATGCCGACACTGGCGCCGGTAGCCAGGAACGCGTCGCCGTTGTTCGGCTTGTCCATACCGGCCATAATCCGCAAGACGCTCGACTTACCGGCACCATTCGGGCCGACGACACCGATCTTGGCTCCAGGGAAGAAGCTCAGCGTAACGTCGTCGAGGATTACCTTGTCACCGTGCGCCTTGCGGACCTTCTTCATCGTGTAGATGAACTCAGCCATGCCGCCGTATTGCCTTTCTGGTCTGCAGAGTTATTCGCGACCATCCTAGGCACGACGCCACAGCCGCAATTCGGCCCCTAAGCCGACATGGGTAATGCGTCGAGCCCAGTAGCGGCTTCGCCGGCCGGGCTCGGATCGGCCCCGGCGGCGGGATCCCCGTCGGGAGCTCCGGTAACAGCACCGGCGGCCGTGGGGCTGGAGTCCCCGTTCGGACCGGTGTACGCGGGTTTCTCGATGCGCACAATCACCCGCGACAGATCCGGACCTACCGAGGTGGCCCGCATCTCCAACGACGAACGGCGTATGCCGTCCCGGTCCTCGTACTCGCTGGTGTAGACGTGGCCGACCACGATCACCGGTGCGCCCTTACCCAACGCGGCACCGACCCCGGTGACCAATCTTCCCCAACAGTTGACGGTGATGAACAGCGAATTTCCGGGCTCCCAGCCGCCATCACCGGTGCGACGGCGAGAATTGCTGGCCACCCGGAACTTGACCACCTCCTGACCGCCCACCTTCCGGCGTTGCAGGTCGTTGACGATGTGACCGACTACGGTTAACGGCGTTTCGAACACTGGCTCATTCCCTTCGTTGCTTGCTCTGTTGTCGTCTTTGGGCCGGGACGCGTTGGCCCTTCCGATGGCCATTCAGCGCGGCGCTACCGACAACGAGGGACAGCACGGGCCCGCACCCGCTGACCCTGTGGAAAGACACGCGACTGTGGATCAGTCGACCGAGCGGTCCAAGCGTCACTAACGCGATTTGAACTCACGGACGATGAACCGGCTGCGCGCGATCTGTTCGACGTAGTCGAAATCTCGCCGAATGTTCCGCAACTCCCGTCGGAAAGCCAGCCGGCGTTCAGCGAGATCCGGAGCGGGCGCTATCAGATTCTGATCGACAGCGACCTGGTACGCGGTGGCGAACAGCAGCGTCGACACCGATTCGCTGCTGCGGACCCGGCCCTGTGCCACGTACTGGTGTCCGACCCCGAGCGCCAACTCCGTCAGTTCCTGCTGGCCAATATCCGCCGGGGCATCGCGCAACACGTCGGCGACAATGTCGTACGCCTCGAAAAACACCCGCAGCATCGCGTCCGAGATCAACGGTCGTTTGGTCAGCAGCATCGCGTCGATCTCATCACCATCGCCGGATACCCGCGCCTCCCAATTCTCGTGCCAGGCGATTTCTTCGGCGATGTTGGCGCGAAACGCCGCCGAATCGGCGAAATAGAAATCGAATTTCAACAGATCACGCAGCCGCATCGCCTGCGCCCAGAACACCGCCATACGGTCGCCCTCGACATGCCTGGCGTGCGCCAAGGCCAGTTCGACGATCGAGGTCTCCAGGAAGGCATGTATCACCGAGTTGCGGTAGAACGCCGCGGCGTGTTCATTGCCGGGTGCGATGTACCACACCGGCTCCCGACCGCTATCAACCCGAGTGACCGGATGTCCGCTGGACAATGTGTCAACCGCAGCGCGCACGCCGTCGCGCGAACGTAGCCGCAGCGCACTCGTCGACACGGGAGTCTGCTTGCGTTCCAGATAATCCAGTGATTCTTGCAACGTGTGGTGCAGTTGATCGAGCGTCAAGGCCACCCCACGAGTGGTCAGCAGCAACGCGGACACCAACGCCGTCGCCGTCACCGGCGTCGCACGCAGAATCCGCCACGCAACTTCGAACGACATTTTCTGCAGCGCAAGCCGTTTGGCGTCCTGATCGTGGACCAATGC
>NZ_JBYCLA010000359.1:0-2192 GCF_057473665.1 Mycobacterium sp. TH-M25 | reverse complement strand
CTCAGTGTGATGTCGTCGGGGACGCCGGCAAACTGGTAGACGCCGCGGGTCTCAGTGTGGTGGATGCGGCCGGCGGCGGTCAGCCGGGTGAGGCGCTTGCGGGTGACGCCGAGGCTGATGGCTTGGGCGGCGGTGAACATGCCCCACTGCCCGGTCGCCTCGATGGCCAGGGTGTCTTCGTTGTCACTGCTTCTCACGCCACCGATTATGGCCACGCGTAGGGCTATACAGGAAGGTTCCGGAAGTCATCGCGCTCTACCGCGGTGACATGCGCCGTACCTGTCGGTCGCAGGCCAAGCTTGTCTGGACTGACCTCGGGCGGACTCTCGACGTGCGTGGAGTATTCGTATCGGCTCGATGACCTACCGGGGCAGGTGTAAGTGTTGCTCGTCCATAGGGCTGGCCGAGCACCGTGCGGCGCCGCCATGGTGCGTAAGCTCTCCCGTCTCCCGTCTCCCGTCTCCCGTCTCCCGTCTCCCGACACGCGCAAGCCAGGGAATGCAACATTTCGTGTAGAAATTCTACCTGGGATGTAGTATCCACTCCGTGGAGATGCAGCAGGCTGATGTCGACCCGTTTGCGCAGATACTGCTGTCGGCTTACCTCGCGGCCGCCGCCGATGCGCACACTTTCAATGCCGAGCATGGCTTCCCTACGACCCGAATGGATAAGGCTCACCGCTTTCGATCGATCGTTCAGGCCTTGGTCGGCCACTCCAGTCGGTACTCGCTGCACCCCGAGTACATGGAGTCCGGCCGCGTTCAGGTAACAGATGAAGCGATGCGCTGGACCTGTCTAATTCGCAGCAAGTCTGCAATCGGGATCGAGGAGGCGATGGGATCGCCTGTGCAGCTTGCGTTGTTCGCTACGCCGCCTCGCGTCGCAACTGGGCTGCCAAGCCTACTGGTGTACGACTTTCAGCGCGCCGGCATGAGCCTGTGGGTGGGCCCCACCAAGCAGCTGCCCCAGCGCAAGCGATTGACTCCGTCCGGCAGCATCGACTTCATTGGGTTCTGGGCGTTCGATGCAGCTACGCCGCCAGGAGGTGACGGCGGTGGTTTGGCGTTCGATCAAGGCGATGCGGATCCGTTCGATGACCTGGGCAACCCCGACCTCGGTGAAGCTGGCGAATTGTGAACCGGCTGCGTGCATTCCGTGATATCGAGGGGTTGAACCAAGCCGACCTCGCCGAGATATTGGGAATCTCCCTTCCGATGGTCTCCGCTATCGAAAGTGGTCGGCGCAGCTTTAGTGGCGACCTCGAGATTCTGGGTTATAGCAATAGTCGTCTGGCGTTGCCTGACATGTCTGACCCGATCCACCGCGCACGGGCGTCGACGGCTGTAGCCGCCAAGAAGCGGGCTAAGGAGTTGCTCCGGCTTGCCGGTCAAGTCTTCAGTGAACTACTGAGCGTCACGGTGAAAGCGCCTAACGTTCTGCTCCAACGTCAGACGCCCATCGTCGCGCCTGATGAGATCGAAGAGCTGTCCGTCGATTTGCGTGGCATCCTCGGCCAGGAAGGCTCCGGTCCAATCCGAAACTTGACAGCCCTCGTCGAACGGGCGGGGGTATGTGTGATCCCAATCGCCAACCTCCCTGGGCTCGACGGGATTTCGGCATGGGTGAATGACGTTCCCGTCATCGGTCTTGACCCAGCGGTTCCAGGCGACCGGTTTCGGTTCAGCTTGGCGCACGAGTGCGCCCACCTATTATTTCACGATCGGCGCCACGACTCGGTCGAGACTGAAGCGAACCACTTTTCAGGCGCGGTATTGTTCCCTCGGGATGACTTCGATGCGGCGATGATTGACAAACCGAAATTGACAGACTTCGTGCACTTGAAGGGTAACTGGGGTATGTCGGTGGCTGCCATCATCTATAGAGCTCATCAGCTTGACTACGTCGATGATGCGCGTTACCGGGCGCTGCAGATCCAGATGTCCAAGTGGCGTAAGAATGAACCGGGAGAATTCCAGCCGGCACCGGGGACATTGTTCCCGCGTCTAGTCGAAGTGAACGGAGGGGTCACTGACGTTGCCAAAACGCTCGGGGTCAATGGAAAACACCTCCGCGAGTTGGTGAACTGGAATCACCTCCGCCTGGCCTAGTCGCCATCCCTACGTCGGATCTTATGACTGACAGCCGGATCGGCCCGCAAGCGCACGGTCATTTCAGCGAATTTGATGGGAAAT
>NZ_JBYCLA010000358.1:0-3826 GCF_057473665.1 Mycobacterium sp. TH-M25 | reverse complement strand
GACGCTGATGTCGTCGATCCATTACGGGGTGCGCTACGACAACGCCTTCTGGAATGGCGCCCAGATGACCTACGGTGACGGCGATGGTCGGGTTTTCACTGACTTCACGAAATCAGACGACGTCATCGGTCACGAATTGACACACGGGGTAACACAATTCACTGCTGGGCTGGATTACTCCGATGAACCCGGCGCGCTCAACGAGAGCATTTCGGATGCGTTCGGCGCGATGTTTCACCAATGGCGCAACAAGCAGACCGTCTCCGACGCCGACTGGCTCGTCGGCCCGGGAGTGCTCGGCCCGGCGGCAATCGCCAAGGGCTACAACTGCCTTCGCAACATGGCCGACCCCGGCTCCCGACAGTGCCTGTCTCGGCAACCGTCGCATTATGCCGACTACGTTCCCGGCGGCGACCCGCACCAGAACAGCGGTATTCCCAACCACGCCTTCTTTCTGGCGGCCAGCAACATCGGCGGACGATCCTGGGAGAAGGCCGGCAGGGTCTGGTACGCCGCCCTGACGGATCGCGATGCCGGCCCGTCGATGGATTTCCGCAAGTTCGCCGCCCTCACGCGCTCCGCCGCCCGGTCACTGTTTCCCGCCGACCGCGACGTCTATCGTGGGGTGGACGACGCATGGCAGCGCGTCGGCCTTTCACAGACCAGCATCTCCGTCTGAGTCGACAACGATCGGGGCGCGGCAATGCAGTACATCATCGAGCGACGTGGTGGCCTGGCCGGAGTCAAGGCCAGTTGCACTCTTGAGGGCGATGCACTGGATCCCGAAGATCGTCACACACTCGAGCAACTCCTCGACAGCGAAGACCCGTTGGACTCCGACCCTGGTGCCGACCGCTACACCTATCTGGTGACCCGGCAGTCACCCTCGGGAGCCAGGACACGCGAGATTCCGGAGAGCGTGCTACCCGACACCGTGGCAAGCGCCGTCGTAGCGGACCTCTGACCGGTCACCGCTACGCCGCGGACCTCTCCAGGATGTGCACGCCGCACGCCGAGCCGAGACCGATCACGTGCGCCAGCCCGACCTTGGCATTCTCGATCTGCCTGGCGCCCGCTTCGCCACGCAGATGGTGGCAGACCTCCCAGATGTTGGCGATACCCGTGGCGGCGATCGGATGCCCCTTGGACTGCAGCCCACCGGACACATTCACCGGCGTCGAGCCATCGCGCCACGTCGCGCCGGAATTGAAAAAGTCCGCGGCGCCGCCTTCTTCACACAGCATCAGGTTGTCGTAGTGCACCAGCTCCGCGGTGGCGAAGCAGTCGTGCAACTCGACCAGGTCGAGGTCGCTCGGCCCGATGCCGGCCTGCTCGTAGGCGCTCGCGGCGGCATTGCGGGTCAGCGTGTTGACGTTCGGCAGCACCTGACAGCCGTCCTCGAACGGATCGGTGGTCAGGATCGACGCCGACACCTTCACCGCACGTTTGCGTTGCTGCAGCGACAGCGACCGCAACGTCGCGCCGTCGCACACCACGGCGGCCGCCGCGCCGTCGCAGTTGGCCGAACACATCGGCCGCGTGTTCGGGTAGGCGATCATGACGTCATTCATGATCTGCTCGAGGGTGAATTTCCTCTGATAGGCGGCCAGTGGATTCAGGGTCGAGTGGGCGTGGTTCTTCTCGCTGATCTTGGCGAACAATTCGAAGCTGGTGCCGCCGTACTTGTGGCCG
This sequence comes from Mycobacterium sp. TH-M25, assembly GCF_057473665.1. Lineage (NCBI taxonomy): Bacteria > Bacillati > Actinomycetota > Actinomycetes > Mycobacteriales > Mycobacteriaceae > Mycobacterium > Mycobacterium sp. TH-M25. Next base: position 2,134 of record NZ_JBYCLA010000358.1, on the reverse strand, counting down.
TACTCGGTGCCGATCTGAGCAAACACACCCGGCATCGACTCGGTGCCGATCCGCCCGTCCACCGGAGCGACCGCGCCGTAGCGGCCTTTGGGCTCCCAGATATCGGCGTCTTTCTTCTTCGTGCCGGCACCGCCGAGCAGTCCGGCGCCGGATAGCTTCTCCACCCCGAAAGCCAGACCGTATTTCACCTCACCCGCTTTGACCGCCATGATCGCGGTCCGCAGCGCGGTGGCACCGGTGGCACAGGCGTTGGCCACGTTGTACACCGGGACGCCGGTCTGGCCGATCTGCTTTTGCAGTTGCTGCCCGATGCCGGCGTTGGCCGCCATCAGGTTGCCGGCGGCGATCACGCCGATGTCGGCCATCGTCACCCCGCCGTCGGCGAGCGCACCGGTGACGGCCTCAGCCGCGAGGTCGATGGTGTCTTTGTCGGCGTGCTTGCCGAATTTGGTCATCCGGATGCCGAGAATCCAAATGTCGCTGCTGGCGCTCATGGGGCTACTCCTCGTTGTCTGTCGCGTCGGTTCACGGGCTCGAAACCGAACCCGACCGCCTCGGTGCCTGCGGAGTCGGTACCGATCGGGAATGTCGCCAGTCGCACTTTCATGCCGTCGCGGACGTGCGCGGGATCGGGCTCGACGTTGACCAGATTGGCGCGCACCGCAGTGCCGTCGCAGTCCACGACGGAGGCGACGAATGGGGTGGGAATACCAGGTGCGGCAAAAGTGACGATGGTGAACGCTCGCACGGTGCCCTCGGTAGCCACCGCAACCGTGCCGAATTCCGAAGCGAAACAACTGGCGCAGGCGTTGCGTCGGTCGAAGAATCTGGCACCGCAGTTGGTGCACTCTTGGGCGACGAGGTGCGGGTCGCCATCGGCGAGCACCAAGTAGTCGACTATTGGGATCTTGCCCGTCATAACACCTCCGTTGTCTGTATTGTCGACCGTAGCCAGTTCGGTTCAGTCACAGACGCCGAATATCACGATCACATCCCACGAAAACGAGACTTCCGCCGCAACAAGCGCTGTGCGTAAACTCCTCGCTGACGTTAGTCATGAAGTCGCGAGAGTTTTTAGTCACCGGTCCACCTGCGGCTTGTCGCGCTGTCGCCGGTACCGGACAGTCGTGAGCCGTTCAACGCCGGCGGCGCAGTGGGGAGCGCAAATTCGAAGCCCACCACGCAACGTTGCCCAGCGGCGAAGTGGCGTGGTCGCTGGTCGAGGCCGCATCGCAGCTGCTCGCCCATCACAATGCGCTGCGCGACTTACATCTCGACTTCAGCCAGACGACATTCCTGGACTCCGCGGCGCTGTCGGGTCTACTTCTCGTGCGCCGGCGCGCCTCGCATGCGGGCGTCAGGCTGCATCTCGACCACCGCCCCGCGTTCCTCGATCGCGTGCTTCAGATCACCGGGTTGTTCGGTCACTTCGTTCCAGAGGAGGCCGACACCAGCTCTGTTGACTCAAACCTCGTAGGCCAGGCCAGCTCTGGCGAGTCCGGCGCTCACTGAGCGAGCGGCGTAGCCGAAAAGTGACCGATGCTTTATCGAATTGCCTACGCGCCCTTACGGGTCCAATATTCCGGACATGCCTAGGATCGCTAATACAACTTGCCTACTAAAGGATTTGGTGGATGCACGCGGGTCTCAGGTCTGTTCTGCTGGCGGCCGGCACCGCCGCATCGGTCGTTGCAGGGCCCTCGGGTGTCAGCCTGGCCGCATCGGATCAGTCTTTTCGATACCCGATCGCCGCAATCAGCCCGACCGCAAGCGAGGTTGCGGGAGTCGCGCACCCCGTCGTCGTCACGTTTCGCGCACCGGTGATCGAGCGCCACGCCGCAGAGCGCATCCTTAACATCAGCTCATCGCCCCCCATGACGGGGAAATACGAGTGGCTCAACAATGAAGTCGCACAGTGGATTCCAGACCACTTCTGGCCAGCACACAGCACGATTGCCCTGTCGGTAGGCGGCGCCTCGGCGGAAATCAAGACCGGGCCCGCAGTGCTCGGCGTCGCCGACATCTCCGACCACACGTTCACGGTCAGCGTCGACGGGGTTCCGAGCGGACCGTCGCAACAGCTGCCGGCGCCGCACCACCAACCCCACTATGGCGAACCAGGCGTCATGCCGGC
>NZ_JBYCLA010000357.1:0-29916 GCF_057473665.1 Mycobacterium sp. TH-M25 | reverse complement strand
CGATGGGCAGCATGAAGTCGATACCGGCATCGTCTAGCAGCTTGGCGAGCCGCAGGTTGTTGTCCCACGAGCTGACCCAACGTTCCGGAACCTTCGTGACACTCATGCCCCCAGAGCAGTTGGAGGCGAAGGCGCCGAGCAGGAAGGGTTGCGCGGCAGGCACCGACTTGTCCAGCATGGTCATCGTGGACCCCTCCCATCAGATGGAGTTTACCATCGATTTTCTATCATAAATCCATATGGACTACAAGCTGCGTGCAGGGCATGCTCTAGCTAGCGGATCGCTCGGCAACGCATAACCCAAGCCCCCGCGACATGAGCCATCTTCATTTCGTTCCAGAAGTAGGTCGATGAGCCGCGATACCCCACCCTCGGCCCGTAACGATGAGACGCTGCTCGACCGCAGCTGGCATCTGGCGCGCACGCCGCTCGAAATCGACGTCACCGAGGTCGAATATGCGCTGATGCGCTCTTATGAGGCGTTCGGGCGCTGGCAGGCGGAATGCCTGGCGACGGTGGTGGAGTTTCCCGCCAGCGGGCCCGAGAATGCGCTGCTGCACATCATCGGCATGAACGACCGGCCGAAGAGCATCCGCGAATTGGCTCACATGACCAACCGCGAAGACATCCCCAACATCCAATACAGCCTACGCAAGCTGACGAAGAACGGCTTCGTGAGCCGCACCGGCAGCGGGCGTTCGGGCGTCACTTACGAAGTAACGGTGCTCGGCCGTCGTGTCATCGAACGCTACACCGACGTCCGCTCGGCGCTGCTGATCGATGCCGTGGCGCGCGTTCCCGGTCTGTCTGCGAGGCTGGAACACGCCGCGCGCACGCTGGACCTAATGACAGGTATCTACGAGCAGTCGGCGCGCACCGCCATGACCCATCGCCATCGCCACCCACAGCCAAAGATGGTCGACGCGGCCAACGGCGGCGAACACGACGATTGATCAGGCCCATCCCGTCTGCTCTGCGCCTGGTGTTCCGACACTGCCAACTCACCACTGGTGTCTCCTGTCAGCGGTGCAGGCAAATCGAGCAGACTGAGTTCATCAATCATGGGGTGGCCTGTTGGCTTTTGGCCAGCGACATCGAATTGACTCAGGAGACGAAGCAGCTCTCGGCGGTACGGATCGTCAACGATCCCGGTCGCGTTGGGACTGCAGCTCGACGACGCCGGGCGCCAACCCCGAGGTGGTGCTCGAAGCAACCAATGGCTGGTACTGGGTGGTCGACGTGCTGCAAGCCCACGGAGCGCAGGTGCACCTGGCATATCCATTGGGAGTCAAGGAGTTTCGGTACCACCATACGAAAAACGATGTGCGTGATGCCGCTGGTCGATCTGCTGCGGATGGGCCGACTGCCTGAGGCCTGGATCGCCCTACCTCAAACACGCGAGTTACGAGAGCTGGTGCGTTATCGCGCTAAGCTGGTCGCGATCCGATCCGGCTTGAAGGCCCAGGTCCATGCCGTGCTGGCCAAGGCTGTCGTGTTGATCGCGGTGTCGGACCTGTTCGGCGTCGCCGGTCGCAAACGACTGGCCAAGGTGTCACTGGGAACCGCTTACGCCCAACGAGTCCGCTCGTTGCTGGAACTCATCGATGTCCTCGATGGCCACGAGCTGCGGTTCGGAGAAAAATCCGAACGCGACTTACACCAAATATCGGACAGTCCCTGGTCATCGGTGAGGTTACGATGTTGTTGCCGCCAGCAGGTCGAGGAGCTGTTGCTTGACGCGGAAGTGCTGCACCTTGCCGGTCGCTGTCTTAGGCAGTTCAGTAGTGAATTGCACCGACCGTGGCCGTTTGAAGGCCGCCAGACCTTCGCGGCACCAGGCGAGGAGGTCCTCGCCGCACACCTGCTCGTGGCCGGGTGAACGCACTACTAACGCGGCCGGCTTGTCAATGCCGTCGGCGTCTGGAATTCCGACCACCGCTGCCTCGGCGACACCCTCGTGTGCTAGCAGACGGGCTTCCACTTCAGCAGGCGAGACCCAGATTCCACCCGGCTTGAGCAACTCGCTGGAACGGCCGAGGTACAGATAGTAGCCGTCGTCATCGAGCACGTAGGTATCGCCGGGATGCAACCATTCGCCTTGGAACACCATGCGACTGGCTCGGGCTCGTCGCCAGTACCCAAGTGCAAGGGATTCTCCCCTTACGTAAAGTTCACCGGGTGTGCCGGGCGGCACCAGCCTGCCGGCGCTATCGCGGACCTCGACGCTGTAGCCAGGGACAGGTTTCCCGCTCGTCCCGGGCCGGATGTCGTCGGGGCGGTTCGACAAGAAGATGTGCAGTGCCTCAGTCGATCCGAGGCCGTCCAGGATATCCACCCCAAAACGAGATTTGACTTTCTGCTGCAGCGCCGCCGGCAACGGCTCGCCGGCTGACACGCACCATCGCACCGTGGCGAACGCGTCGTCGCGCAGGTCGGAGGTCAGCAGACTTGAGTAGAACGTGGGTACACCGAAGAACAAGGTGGGCGACTTCGTGACAAGAAGCTCTCCCATCGACTGCGGTGTCGCATGCAGTGGCTGCAAGATGCTGGTGGCGCCGGCGGCGAGGGGGAAGAACAAGCTGTTGCCGATCCCATAGGCGAAGAACATCTTCGCCACCGAGAGACAGCGGTCGTCGGCACGGACTCCCAGTATTTGGCGTCCGTAGTTCTCGTAGACGTGGCGGATGCTAGCGTGCCGGTGCATCGCCGCCTTCGGCGCCCCGGTGGTGCCCGATGTGAACAGCCAGAGCGCCCAGGCATCGGCTTCGGTGTCCACCGGATCGATCGGCTCCTGATCGAGGTCACCCCACGGCGAGAACGAAAGTCCAGCGCGCACCAGCCCGCTCGACGCTTTTACCATCGCGGCGCCCGTTACCACGAGGCGGTCGACCTCGTCAGCGGTGGCGATGGCAGGCAGCACCGTGTCGAGGAACTCCGGGTTGGTGACCACCACCCGTGACCCTGCATCGCGTAGCATCTCGGCCAAGTCGTGGCTGGTGAGCATCGTCGACAGCGGGACGGCCACCAGCCCGGCGTGGAATGCAGCCAGGATGGTGACCGCCATCTCGACGTCGTCTGTCATCAACAGCGCCACCCGGTCATCGCGGTGCAGGCCCAGTCCGCGCAGTCCGGCCGCGATCCGGGACACCTCTGCCGACAGCTGGCCGTAGGTCAACGTGCGTGTTCCGCTCAGTGCGAGCTGCGTAGCATGGCCCTCGCGCACCTGCCGGTGCACCAGGAAGTCGGCTGCGTTGAACATGTCCATCTGCTAAACCCGCTTGACGTCGAAGCTGGCGCGTTCTCCGGTTCCGAACCGCCGCAGCGCACCCTCCGGCCCAGCTGCGTTGGGCCGCATGAAGATCCAGTTCTGCCAAGCGGTTAGTCGGCCGAATATCTTTGTCTCGATGGTTTCGGGTCCGACGAACCTGTGGTTGGCTTCCATCCCGGTCAACGCGTCCGAGGACAGTGAGGCGCGCTCTTCCAGCACCATCCGCAACTCGTCGGCGAAATCGATGTCATCCAGCGCGAAGGTGACCAGGCCCAGCCGGTCCGCGTCGGTTGCGAGCAGCGGTGTGCCGATTTGCTCGCGTGCCGCCGTGAAGCTGTCCGGGTGGCCGTAGAACCGAGACTCGATTCGACTGCAGCCGTTGCTCATCGGGTAGCTACCGAAATTGGACTCGGTGAGTTCGATGGCGGCCGGGCTGGCGTCGGGGTCGACGTCGATGAACACGCCGTCGAGCATGTATTGGCGATCGCTGGCGAGCGCCAGCTCCAGTAGCAGTCCGACGAAGGCGCTGCCCGGCTCGATGACGGCGAACAGGCTGCGGCTGGTGACGTCGAGACGCTTGAGCGTGCGTGTGTAGTAGAGCCGCACCTCATTGATGAACCAGTTGTCGCCGTTGTCCTGCAATTGTTTGTCGTATGAGCGTATCAGGGCGGGATCACCGCCCGCCCGGAGAACCCAGGTGCCTAGTTCCGACTCGTTGGTGCGCAGGCGCAGGATCAGGTCGTCGAGCTCACGTGTGACCGCCAGCGGCCAGTAGTTGGCACCTTGGGCCTGCGCGGCATCTGCATCGACCGGAGGCGCCGAAGCCGGTCCCTGAACGCTGATTTCGACTCGGCGCTCGTCGCGCAGCAGCTTCGCCCGGACATACCGGTACGTGATGTCAGTGCCGTCGGTTGTGCGCGCCAAGCGGGTGAGTTCCACCCCCGTTACGGTGTCCGGTCGGCGAGAGCCAGCAACGGCCTCTTCAGCGCGGGCCCGCACCCGCTCGTCGAACCGGGCCCGGGGTACGGTTTCGTCGACCAGCCCCCATTCCACCGCGGTCGCCCCGCGCACACCCTCAGCCCGGGTGGCGAAGACGTCGGCGCGGTCCTTGCGAACCTTGCGCTTGTCGACGACGCGCGTCAGACCGCCGGTTCCGGGAAGGACACCCAGTAGCGGCACCTCGGGCAGCGAAACGGCCGAGGAGCCGTCGTCAATCAAAACGATTTGGTCACATGCGGCGGCGAGCTCGTAGCCGCCGCCGGCGGCGGTGCCGTTGACCGCGGCGATGTAGGTCTGCCCCGAGTTTTCGGTGGCGTCCTCGATGCCGTTACGGGTTTCGTTCGTGAACTTGCAGAAGTTAACTTTCCACGAGTGCGTGGACTGCGCCAACATTCGGATGTTGGCGCCGGCACAGAACATCCGGTCCAGGCCACCGGTTACGACAACGGCCTTGACCTCGGGGTGTTCGAAACGCAGCCGCTGCACGGCGTCGTAGAGTTCTATATCCACGCCGAGGTCGTAGGAGTTCATCTTCAGCTCGTAGCCGGGCACGAGCCCACAGTGGGGGTCGACGGCGAGGGTCAGGGTCGCGACCGATCCATCGAATTCCAGCCTCCAGTGCCGGTAGCGCGACGGGTCGGTGTCGAAATCAACGGCCGCAACCTCACTTGTCGGAACTGTGCGGGGGATGCCGGTGATCGTCATACTTACCTCTCGAAGTTCGTGGCAACTTGTAGCGGCCACTGTGATTACACTCTGCTGAATATCGGTAGGGGTGATCCGTTACGACGTTGTGGAGAATCTTTCTGTCGGGCAGGCTGAAGTCCGGGCAGTACCTCTGATGCGAACAGTGTGACGATCTGGTTGCGCCGGTCGCCCTCGCCGAATGGGCAGAAGACGAATTCGCTGGCTCCGGAGTCCCGGTACTCCTCGATCCGGGAGCGGACGCGATGTGGGGCCCGTAGGCCGGGTTGGCGAAGTCCTGCCGATAGGTGTCGCTCACCGTGTCGATCGCCTGGCATGCGAGCGCGACCCGATCTTCGTCCACACCATCCCAGCAGTGGATGGCACCACGAATTTCGCTGGGATCGCGACCGTTTCGCTCGGCATGCTCCCGCACGCGGGCCAATGACGCGGCCAGTTGTTCAGGGCCATACATGTAGGGGCGCTTCCGGGAAATCTGTGGGTTCGAGGTGTGTGATTGGGTGATCCACGACATGGCCCGACAGGGCGTGGGAGAAAGTTGTACGAACTCCTGTGGGGAGTCGCTGAAGTTTCCAAGAACGGCTTTCGAGGCCCGGATGGGGTTTGTTCTCTGGGCCGCGCCAGTAGTGGGGCAGGTCTACCATTGGAGACCTGATCCAGGCTGATCGCGAGGTTGGCTGCAAGCACGGCCGGATACATCGGCAGGAGAGTCACCGACGACAACAGCCATATGCGGGTCGTCGATGCGGCGGCGAGGGAGATGAATGCGTTTGGCACCGCACTGTGGAAAAAGAGGTGCTCACCAACGCTCACCCCGTCGTACCCCGCCGTCTTGGCAGCAGCCGCGTCACGAGCCGCCGACCGCTGATCGGGGCCCAGGGTCACGAAAACTTTCATCGGCGCCGATCCACTGCGGTTACGCGGGTGCTGCGTCGCGCAGGTGCACGTAGTCAAACTCCACCGGCATGCGATTGATGCCTCGCTCCGGCGGGGCGATCCATCCGGCGAACTGCCCGGGCTGGTACTGCGGGACCATGAGCTGTGCCACCCGCGACCGGTCTTCAGCGGTCGGCAACCAGGTGTCCACGTTCTGCCCCCACTCTGCTTCGGTGAGCACCTCGCCGGTCGGGGAAATGAAGTGACCGGCGTAGTTGCCGACCTTGCGGTTGAACCCCTCATACGGCAGCACCAGTCGATCCGGCAGGCCAACGCGCTCGAAGGCTCGGTTCCAAAGGTCAACGCCGTTCTGGCAGTCGGCAACGTACTCGTCACGCAGGTCGAGGTTTAGCGCGGTGAGTGCCGGAACCTCCTCCTCGACAATTCTGCCGTCCCGCACCGTTCGCACCGGGTAAATGGCGTCCTTGAGCACGTGGTCGTCTTGGCGTCGCAACTCCTGCCAGCGCCCCTTGAGCCCACCGGTGTAGTAGGCCGCCGCGTTGGACGATTGCTCGGAACCGAATAAATCCAGCGAGACCGAGAACTGGAAGTTGAGGTATTTCTGGACGACATCCAGTGGGATGCCGCCGTGCTGGAAAGCGTCGCTGGTCTGGTGGGTGGCCATCAGCTCGGCGGTGCGCTGTACCGTCCGCTGGACCCCAGTGGTTCCGACGAACATGTGGTGCGCCTCTTCTCGCAGCATGAACGCACAGGTTCGGGCTAGCGGATCGAACGCGGATTCCTTCAACGTGCCGAGCTGGTATTTGCCGTCCCGGTCGGTGAAGTAGGTGAACATGAAGAACTGCAGCCAGTCGGTGGTCTCCTCGTTGAAGGCACCCAGGATCCGTGGCGAGTTCAGGTCGCCGGAGTTGCGCTTGAGCAGCTGCTCGGCCTCCTCCCGGCCCTCCCGGCCGAAGTACGCCTGCAGTAGGTAGACCATCGCCCAGAGATGGCGACCTTCTTCGACGTTGACCTGGAAGAGATTTCGCAAGTCATAGAGGCTGGGCGCGGTGGCACCCAGGGTGCGCTGCTGCTCGACCGAAGCCGGTTCGGTGTCCCCCTGCACCGTGATCAGCCGCATCAGCTCCGCGCGGTACTCGCCAGGCACCTCCTGCCAAGCCGGCTCACCCTTGTGTCGGCCGAACGCGATCTTTCGGTCCGGGTCGCGTTCGGCCAGGAAGATGCCCCAGCGGTACTGCTCCATCGGGACATGGTCAAAGTTGGCCCAGCCGTCGCGGCCCACCGCGACCGCCGTCCGTAGGTACACATCCTCAGTGGGCAGGGCGGGTCCGAGCTTCTTCCACCAATCTATGAACTTCGGTTGCCAGCTCTCCAACGCCCGCTGCAGCCGCCGGTCGCTGGACAGGTTGACGTTGTTGGGGATGCGCTCGCTGTAGTCGATCGTGCTGAGCGCGCCGGTGGGCGCCTGCACGGCACCGGTGCGGTCCTGTTGGACGCTCATGGTGGTCCCTCCTGTGCGTGAATCTCTCCCGCCTAAGTCTACAACCTTATGACGATACGGCTAGCTATTTGTAGAACAATTTGATCCGTATCCGGGTGGCCTGGTGGCGGCGGCCGCGGCGGTCGGACCTCGGTAGTCGGCTCAGCGGCGGCCCAGCGCAGCCAGAAACCCCGGGCTACCCTGCACCGCGGTACGTTGCATGAAGTGACCGAGGCTGCGCAGGCCGCCCAGCTCCTCCCCGCCACCGGCGCGGCCCGGGCCACCATGGACCGCGTGGGGCACGGCGGCGCCATGTCCGGTGCTTTCGGCGGCGTTGTCCGCATTGAGGACGAGCAGCCGGCCGTGCCAGGGAGCTGCGGCGGCCACGGCCCGGCAAGCGATATCGGTGTCGGCGGTGACGACCGACGCCACCAGGCTGCCGTCTCCGCGGGCCGCCAAGCGCAGCGCATCTTCCAAACTGTCGTAGGGCAGCAGCGAACTCACCGGGCCGAAGGCCTCCACCGAGTGTGGCTCGGCCACCCCCGAATCATCGAATCTCAGCAGGATCGGCGAGACATAGGCGCCGCGCCTGAAATCAGCAGTCGAGCCGAAGTTTTGCGGCACCGATTCGATAGCGCCGAACACGATTCGACCGACCGCAGCCAAGTGTGCCGCTGCTCGGCGAACGTCATCGCGCTGATCCAGGCTGACGACCGGGCCCATCCTGACGCTGTCGTCGCGCGGGTCACCCACCGTTAATTCGGACAGGCGTTCGTGTACGGCCTTCTCGACGCCGTCGACTAGGGCCCGGGGGACGAACGCGCGACGGATAGCGGTGCATTTTTGACCAGCCTTCTGCGTCATCTCGGTGACCAGCCCACGCACGAAGACGTCGAACTCGCCGCTGCCGATCGCCACATCCGCGCCCAGAATGCTGCTGTTGAGCGAGTCGGCCTCGGCGGTGAACCGCACGGTGTTCGCGGTGACGGTGGGGTGGCGACGCAGCGCGGTCACCGTGGCGTGCGAACCGGTCACCGACAACACGTCCTGGCCGGTGAGGGATTCGAGTAGTCCGTCGGGCCGCGCACACACTAGCTGCAGTGCACCCTCGGGGATTAGTCCGGACGCAATTATTTCCCGCGCTACCATTTCGGTGAGGTAGGCGGTTTGGCTGGCCGGCTTGACGATGCTGGGAACACCGGTGAGAAATGCGGGGGCGAACTTCTCCAGCATGCCCCAGACCGGGAAGTTGAAGGCGTTGATCTGATCAGAACAGCCATGGAACTTCGTCGTGGCCGAAGTCGCGAAAGTCACCGAATCGACCGGAGTAGAACACCAAGCCGGTTCCTTCTCTCCACCGCATGTCAACAACCTCACCGTAGAACACGCGGTGGTCAGCGATGTCGTGAGCATCGACCACCCGGCAATCAAGTTGAGCGAGGGCATCTTTGATCAGCGGCAGGCCTAAACGGCTGCTGTCGCACGGCATGTTCTCGAACCGCTCGCCGCCGCGGGTGGCGAACCGGCGGGCGATCGCTTCCTGGCGGGAACTGAGGATGGAGACGGCGAATCTGCCCGCCGCCTCCACCGCCTCGGTGGTTCGGGAGCCGTGGGTGAGCGAGATGAGCACGATCGGTGGCTCGAGGCTGATCGAGGTCAGCGAGCTGATTGTCATCCCGGTGGGCGTGCCGCCGTCCTCGGTGCTTACGACGGCGACACCGGTGGTGCACCGGCCCATGCTGCGACGCATGTCGGTGGCGGTCGGGGCGCGAAATGCCGGCAGTGTCAAGGCGGGCCTATTTGCTGTGGTATCGGACTTCGAAGGTGACGACACCCTCGTTGGTCCGCCAGGGGCCATGCGGCATTCTCGGCGGTCGGCAGGCGTACATTCCTGCGGTGAACGTCTCGTGCAGGGTGAGGTCGGTGAACGAGCCTTCGAGGATGTACACCTCCTCCCAGAAATCGTGTTTCTGCACACCCATCGGGGTCGAGTCCGCGCCCGGATCATAGCGCAGGATCCGGGTCGCAACACGGCCGTCGGGGTCCGTTGCGAGGATGCGTTCGGTGATCTTCGGATCGTCGCCGGCGCAGATCGTGTACTCTACGTCGGTCACGTGGAAGAACTCGAGTTCAGGCTTCGCCACGATTCAGTACCTTTCAGACGGTGTCAGTCTTGTAAGAGTTGAGGAACATCTCGACGTCACGCAGCGGTTCCTCGTAGCCGTAATTCCGGTAGGTGTAGGCAGCCTTGACGACGAACGGAGCTCCTGCGTAAAACATCTCGTACTGCTGTTGCCGCCCGGCGAACTCAGATCCAATGATGTCCCACGCCAGCTTGAACAGTTTGATGCGCTCCACGGACGGAACTCCGGGGGATTGGATATAGTGTTCGACGTCGGCTGAAGTCAGCGGGCTGGCCAGGTCTTGGACGCTGGCCGGGAGCTGCAGTACGCCGCCACCGACCAGATCACGAAGAATCGACAGCACCCGCGGATAGGTCTTCGCCTGCAGTCCCATCGAACCATACAATGCCCGCTTGCCGGGCAGCCACTGGCCGGCGTCATCCGGTGCGGCCGTGTATTCGGCCGCGAGGACAGCCGATTCGACGCCGGACACCAGGGCTGCAAGTTCGCCCAGCTTCTCTTGAACGCTCGGGATCTTGTCGACGCCGTTGACCTGGGTGATGCGGCGGGCGACCCCGGCAATGAATTGCAGCTTGGTTGCGAACCGAATTTGCGCCTGCCAGTTGCCGAGCGCATGGGCGCCGGTGTCGAAGAACTGCCGGCGTACCCCGCTGATGTTCCGGTCGACGAAGACTAGCTCCCACGGGATGAAGACATCGTCGAACACAACCAGCGCGTCGGGTTCGTCATAGCGACTGGTCAGCGGGTAGTCGAACACGCTCGTCGCGGCGGGCGCGTACGGGCGTCGGCAGTACAGTTTCAGCCCTTCGGCGGCGGTCGGCACTACGAACGAGACCGCGAAGTCCTGGTCGTCGGGGCTCAGCGGCTTGATGCAGGAGACGAAGATCTCATCGGCGATGGCGGCCCCGGTGGCGAGCATCTGTGAGCCGCGAACGATGATGCCTTTTTCGGTCTCGCGGCGCACACCGACCTGCAGGTATTCGCCCTCCCACCCTGACGCGGTGGTTGCCCGCGAGACCTGGGCGGGATGATCGCGTAGGACAGGTACAGGTTCTCCGCCAACAGCCGTCTGTGCGCTGTGGTGACATTGGCCGAGAAATCGCGGGCGCCGTCGGAGAAGATCTCGGGATGGGCGGCGAAGGAAGCCAAGAAGGTACCGACGTGGTCGGGGCTGCGTCCAATCCAGCCATGGGTGTGACGCGCCCAGGTCTGGATTGCCTCGCGCCGCGCCCGCAGCTCCTCGGCGCTGCGGGGTATGCTGAACGTACGATTGGCTGTCGCCCCCGTCTCGGGGGCGACATACTGCATATTCTGTGCCGGGTCAGCGGCTAGATCGAACAGCTCCGCCACCGTGTGGGCCACCGGTTCGAAAGCGGGGTGACTGGTGACGTCGTTGACCTTTTCGCCGTCAATGAGGACGACTCGCCCGTCGTTGAGGGAGGCCAGGTATTCGGCTCCGGTGCGCATGTCGGGCTCCTGAGCTTAGCAGTGGTGGTGTTTAGGGGCGGTGGTGTAGGAATGTGTCAGGGTCCGGCCACCCGGCAGGGCAAGCATCAGATCCCAGCAGACGCCCGAGGTGAACTCACGGCGTAGTAGCGGCAGGGTGCCGGCGAAGCAGATAAGGTCCTCGCCGCTGTCTCCGATCCGATCGCTCAGGTTCTGCAGCAGGTCGCGTGGAGTGCGCAGGCTGGCGAGCGTACCGTCCTGATACAGCCTGCCGTCGACCCAGCTGCGCATTCGGCAGGCATCCCAGTTGAAGCTGTGCCAACCGTCGATCTCGATAACCACGGAGCCGATCGGCTTGGGGCATACGCGTTTTGATTCCCCGACGTCGACGGTCTCGAGGCGGCGATCGGTGTGATCAGAACCCACGCCGAGAAAGTATCTGCCGTCGCGTCGAAGTATGACTGGCTCGACCTCACCCGAGGTGTTGGTCCTCGTGATCGGGGCATTCGCAGCAGTCGTGATTGCCGCCGGATCAACCGAATAGAACATTGGCACGTGTGCTGGCGGTGCGACACCGATCGCAGCCAGCTCGTCGATGTGTCGACGCACAGCCGCCTCGTCCCGGCCGGTATAGCCAGCGATCAGGGTGCGTACACTGCCGAACCGCAGCGCCGCTCCCGAGCCATGCACTTCGAACGTGGGGCTCGAGGTGGTCGCCACTGTCATACCGGGGTCTTTCTGTCGTTCAGGCTTCGGTAGTCATCGAGGCTTAGCGCCACTTTCATCGGTTCACGTCATTCCCTAGCTGCTGGCTAGGCAACTGTTGGCCGATCGGCGGGCCCGGGAAACGGCCCAGAGCCCGAGCATCTGGGGGCAACAATATCTCACTAGCATGTTACATGCAAGATGCCAGTTGGCTAGGATGCCGGCATGACAACATCGCTTCCTGGTGTCCAGCCGGTAGATCGACCTGTGTCGCTGGCCCGCAGTGCCTACCTGCGCCTCCGGCACGCGATCCGAGACCGCTCGCTGGTGCAAAATGTGTTGTACTCGGTGAAAGACGTGGCGGAGACGCTGGACATGTCACGCACACCGGTGCGTGAGGCGATCATTGAGCTCTCCCGTGAAGGACTCGTCGAAGTATATGCACAGCGGGGGTTCCGGGTGCGGGAGCTGACCGATGCGCAGCGCAACGAGGTGCTGGATTTGCGGTGTGCTCTCGAATCGCGTGTCGTAGAGCGACTTGCAACGTGCGCGACCGATGGCGACGTCGGGCAGCTACGTGCGCTTCTTGAGTGTCAGGGGCAAGTAAGCGACAGTGCGGAGGATTTCCTAGTGGTCGATGAGGAATTTCACCTGGTGATGCCGCAGCTGCTGGGACTGGAACGCTTCCACCACATTCTCAACGAACTACGCGGTGCGATGTGGTTGATCGGCTCGGCCGCACTGGCACAACCTGAGCGTGTACCTGCCGTTATCGCTGAGCATCGGTCGATCGTGGACGCGATCGAATCCCATGATTCCGAAGCTGCGACCCGCGCCGTTCGCGTACATCTGGACAAAACGTTTGCCGCGGTTATAAGCGCTGAGGTTGTCTCGAAGGCACTGTCACGTTAATTGAATTGTGTAGTGGTGCAGGCGTGTTGAGCGCAGCCACCGTGGATCAGGGTAGGGCCTTGGCGGCAAGGTCGGTTGATATGGCGCGATTTTCGTCGCGGCCATGGGCGAGGGCTCCCAGGTAGCGGTTGCGGAGGTCGGCGGGCACTGTCACGTTATTCATCGCATCGACCTGCGAGGATGGGTAGCGTGAGGACTGCAACGGCGTCGTATAAGGGCCACCGCTACCCGGTGGAGATCATCAACTACTGCGTGTGGCTGTACTTTCGGTTCCCGCTGAGCTTTCGTGAGGTCGAAGAGCTGATGCTGGCCCGTGGCGTGGTGGTCAGCCCCTGATTTTTCAGCCGGCTTGTGATGATCTTGTTTTCGGTGATCGGGTCGGTGATGGCTGCGCTGTTGGGACGAGCTGACGGGGTTGGAAGCTATTGGGCGATGGCGTAACTGGGTGCGCGCACGGCTGCGGCAGCGGAGTAACCGGTTTCGGACGTGTCCGATCACGGTGTGAAGTGCGGGATGTGTTGCGAGGGTGTGCTTTTGGGTGCTGGTGGCGGTAAACCGAAGGCTGGTAGTGCCCAGATGCGGTGCAGCGCATTGGTGAAGGCCTCAACGTGGGGGTAGGCGGCGCCGAAGCGCAGGTGCAGGCGCCGACCGTGGCGCACCAGCCGGGCAGCGACGTTTAACAACGCCAGGCGCAGTCGTTTGCCGCGTGCTCGGCGGACTGCACGCGGCAGCGGCAGGGTGCGCAGCCACAGCGCGATGTTGTGGGCCAAGGCGGCGGCCTGCCAGTACAGCCAGTTGCTGAAAACGATGGCACGGAGGCGTGGATCTGACTTTCCGCACTTCTCGAACCGGTTTTGGCTCCCCGCGGCGCGGGGTCAGCGGTCGATGGATTGTACGCGGGCTGATGAGTCCAAGAGGTCGGCAATCTGTCGTGAGAGCTGGTCCATCTGGTCGATGACCCGGTCGAGGGCGCGGCGGTTGGTGATCCATTCGCGGTAGCGTTCGGCCTGCTCGGCGGTGAGGCGGCGGGTGAGGGTCTTGCCGTCGAGTTTGCGGCTGTATTGGAAGTACGGGCCGTGTTTGGCCGGTGGTTCGGCGTGGCAGCGGCAGCCGGGGTTGCTGCAGACGGTGTAGCGTTCGATCACGCTGCCCAGGGCGATGAAGCCGATGTCGCGTACCTGGTCTTGCAGTGCGCGGAAGCGGGCGCGGAGCCGGTCGATCTCGTTGTCGGTCATCGTGTTTCCTCCAATCCGATCGTTTCGGCGTGTCCGTGTCCCGGTTTCTGACAGTATATAGTACTGTCAGAAACCGGGAGGATGTCAAGGAGACGATGACCGACACCGCGCCCCACACCGGGTTCGAGCTGGTCACCCGGCGCCTGGGTGCGCTGCCGATCGTCGACCGGTTCTGTCACCGGCTCGGCCTGGCCGAACGACTGGATGCGGTCGTGCCGCACGATGATGCCCGGCTGCGATTGGCCCCGGCGGCCGCGATCGGGGTGCTGGTGCGCAACCTGGTGCTGGCGCGCGCACCGGTGTACGCGCTGGGGCGGTGGGCCGAGCCGTTCGACCCGGGCCCGCTGGGGCTGGCCGAGGGCCAGGCGGGGCTGCTCAACGACGACCGGGTCGGGCGGATGCTGGCGCGGTTGTTCGACGCCGACCGGGCCTCGCTGTTGACCCGGCTGGTGCTCGACGCCGTCGAGCGGTTTTGCATCGACTGCTCGCAGCTGCACAACGACTCCACCAGCGTCACCGTCACCGGCCGGTATGCGGGTGCCGACGGGCGCGCCCGCGGCGGAAAGGCCACCGCGGCGATCACGTTCGGGCACAACAAGCATCACCGCCCCGACCTCAAGCAGCTAGTGTGGATCTTGACCGTGTCCGCCGATGGGGCGGTGCCGATCGCGCACCGCGTGGTCGACGGCAACACCAGCGACGATGTCACCCACGTGCACACCTGGGACCAGCTGGTCGCGATGCTGGGCCGGGCGGATTTCCTCTACGTCGCCGACTGCAAACTGGCCACCCGCGACACCATGGACCACATCCACCGCCACCGGGGCCGGTTCGTGTCGGTGCTGCCGGCTTCGCGCAGGGAGCATCGAGCAATGGATTCCCGTCGTCGGCGGGCGCGCGCCACTGCCCACTGATGTAGCTGTGCAGCACCTCGGTCATGGCCACACCGTCCTCTCGGTGGTCGGGTGTCGATCCAGAAGTGCGTCGATGCGACGGCGTTTGTCGTCGTGGGCTACTCCGACGCCCATCGCGTCACCGATCACACCGATCTTCGAGACGGGGGCGGTATCACGATGCTCCTAACCGATCGACGGCAAACGGCTGAAAATTCGTCGTGCATGTCCGGAGAGCACCCCGGTGAGGATGTCCTCGGGTAAGCCGAGCCCCATCAGCGCCTCAGCGTTGTGTCGGATGCCAGGCACACCGGGCCAGTCAGTGGCGAAAAGCATTTTTTGCGCGAGCCGCGCCAGGTCGAACCGCCGGAAGTACTCGGGCAGTTTCTTCGGCGGCAGCCCAGCCAGATCGAGCCACACGTTCGACTTCGTCTGCGCCACGACTGCAGCGACGTCGTACCACCAACCGCGACCACCGTGTGCGAAGACGATCTGCAGGTCGGGAAAGTAATCAATGACATCCAGCAGCAACTCGGGGTTGCCGCAGCTGGTCTGTGCGCCCGGGAAGCTCGATATTCCGGAGTGGACGATCACCGGAATGCCGAGATCGCTGCAGCGCGCGTATACCGGGTACAACTCCTTGTCGCCCGGGTCGAACCGGCCGTGTACCGAATGCAACTTCAGCGCCACCGCGCCCAAAGTAAGCTGTCGAACCAGCTCGTCGACCAACGGGAAGTGCAAGTGCGGGTTGAGGTTTGCGGCGAGGCTGAACCTGCCGGGGTTAAACCGCGCGATCGGCACCACGTCATCGATCGCCTGGATACCGGTGGCGCGCGGGCTATATTCGCAGAACAACAGGGCGTGGTCGACCCCTTCGCCGGCCAGCAGTGTGTCGAGCGCAGCGGGGTCCGGGGTGTCTCCCCGGTAGGCGTCCCGCCAGCGGTGATCTCTGGAGAATTCATCCGCCCAGGCCAGCCAGGGCGCACGCAAAGTACTCAGCACCGGCGCATGCACGTGCGCGTCGATGATTGTCCGACCGTCGATCATCGTCTCCCTCCTCGTCGCGCGTGCCAGAACTTACTCATATACTCTACATAACGGTTACGTCACCTGAAATAGGCGTCGCATACGTTCCAGCTGGACCCGCCGGTCACTGCCCGGGCTATTCTTCGGTTCGGTTGCCAGGACCCGGTATTTCGGCCCAACAGTGATCGGCGGACCTGGTCGGGCGGGCCTAGGGAGCGAGGAACGAAACGCATGGCGATGTCGCCCGTCGAGAATGACGAAATCCTGACCGCGGAGTCGCGACAGCGGGCGGTGGGATCGGGCAGCGCACGAAGTTTCTTGCTGACAGTTCTAGGTGAGTTCGTCTATCCACGCGGCACCCCGGTGTGGACCGCGACCCTGCTTGGCGCGCTAGCCACGCTAGGTATCGAGGAGAAGGCCGCCCGGCAGGCCATCTCACGCTTGGCCGCCAACGGGGTGCTGGCTTCGGAGAAGTCGGGGCGGCGTGTCCGTTGGCACATCACCCAACCTGGAATCCGGCTCTTGGCCGAGGGCACGAGCCGCATTTATACATTCCTCGTCAACGCCGTGCCGTGGGACGGCAACTGGCTCGTGTTGTCGGTTCCGATCCCGGAGACAGAGCGACAACTTCGGCACAAATTGCGCACCCGCCTGACCTGGCTGGGCATGGGCTCGCCAAGTGCGGGGATCTGGGTGGTGCCGGATATCGGCCGGATCCGCGATGTGGAAGCCGTGATCGAGGAACTCGGTGTTGCTAAGCGTGCTGTTGGCTGGACCGGAAAACTGAATTCCATCGGCGATCCGGTGGCCCGGATGGCGGATGCCTGGCCTCTCGACGACGTCGAGCAACGCTACGTCGCTTTCTTGTCAGCATTCGCCGACCTGCGGGCCACGACACAGCTGGAGGCGTTCGAGGCCCAGGTGCGGTTGGTCCAGGAGTGGCGACGGTTTCCGTTCCTCGACCCGGAATTGCCTCGGGAATTGCTCGATCATGATTGGCCCGGGCAGACCGCGGCGCGGCTGTTTCATCGCCGTCACGATGAGTGGCACGCACTGGCGCAGGGCTATTGGACCGACCTGCAGTCACGAACATCATCGTGACCGCCCCGGGTTGCCCCGGACGTCACCTGCGCCCCGCGCCGAACCATTCCTGGCTCAGTGGTTGTACCAGTCGCCTTCGATGCACAACGACGCATCTTGGTGGCCGCGTTGACCCGGTGCGGGACCCGGCCACTTAGCCGCCCTTTTCCCTCGACCAGCGTCAGCCGCACCGCCATCTCCTTGAGCACCTCGGACAGCCGCGCATTCTCGGCCTTGGCGGCCTCCAACTCGTAGTCGCGCTGCCGAGCCGCCGTGCCCGGCTTGGAGGCGGCCAGCGCCGCCCACGCACCCTCCTTGGCGACCGTGCGGATACGCATGATCGTCGTTCGATCCACCTGATGCTCGGCGGCAGCCTCGGCGATCGTCACCTCCTGGCGTACCGACTGCAGCCAGATCTCGTACTTCTGCGACGGGGCCAAAAACCGCTTTCGGCGGCGGTGCGACCGGTCGCCCCCAGAGTTTGCTTCGAACATGATCAGATCCTCCAAGAGGGTTCGGAGAACCCGTCAGATGTTGTCTGAGCGACACGCCGATTTCTATCGCGAAGTCAGACGCAAACCAGGTCGATGCGGCTCGTGTTACCGACCATCTATCGAGGGTTACCGACCGAACGTTCATTTGTCTAGTCAATGACGTGCGCTTGGCGGCGCTTCGCGATGGCCTCCGGCCACCTTGATCCGCGAGCCTCTGTGCGCCCTGATGCCAGGCGAAAGCACAGGTCAGGGACCTGTCTGGTGGCGCTGGCACGGCCCGGAGCGCAAAGGGAATCCGCTCAGGATATACCCACGTAAATGTCAGGAAGTCTGGGAAAAGCCGTACGGTCGTCCTGTAGACCCCGCCGTGGTCTCGGGCCTATTACCGAATGCTCGGTCGGTAGGTTACGCTCGATATATGCCCGCGCCCGATAAAGCCAACACGGATGGAACCGAGTTCGCGCGCAAAATGCTGGCTGACGACCGGGCGTCGGCCGGTTTGGGAATGCGGCTGGTGCAAGCTGCTCCCGGCTCAGCCACGGTAGCGATGACCGTCACCGACGATATGGTCAACGGCCACGCCATCACTCACGGTGGGTTTGTGTTCGCATTGGCCGACACCGCGTTTGCGGTGGCGTGCAACGGCTACGGTCGCAGCGTGGTGGCCACCGGAGCGACGATCACGTTCGTGGCGTCGACCCGCGCCGGCGACGAACTGGCCGCCGAGGCGGTCGAGCGGGTGCGGCGCGGCCGCAGCGGGGTATACGACGTGACGGTGCGCCGCGGCGATGAGGTGGTGGCAGAGTTCCGCGGAAACAGCCGTGAACTCGGCGATCGGCAAGGCTGATCGGTCAGCCGCGCACGACTTCTTCGGTACTGTAGACGGTGGAGCCGCCGGTGGCGAAATTCGCGACGTCAGCGCTGGCCGCGGCCATCTCGGGTGATTTCAGTGCGACGTTGAGATCCTCGGCAGTGGTGAAGTTCAAGCTGGCCACCATGTAGTAGGGCGCATCCCGACCGGGCATCAGGGACCGGCACTTGCCGGTCGTGAAACCGGCCAAACCGGGCATCTTCAGCGCGACCGGGACGTGGGTGTTGGTGTAGTAGTCGTCGAACGCGTCGGGGTCAGTAGGCCGGCCGTAACAGATTGAAATGCGAAACATACTGCGCTCCTAGCGATTTGATTCGGATGGCTTCTTGGCGACGAGTGTCAACACGTCGTAGGTGGCCACGATGGCGTCGTCCTGGTTGCTCACCACGGCGTCCCAGCGGACCTCGCCGTAGTCGGCGGACAGCCGCGGGGTGAGCTGTTTGGCTGTCAGGGTGACTGTCAGCGTGTCTCGGGCCTTGACCGGGGTCAGGAACCGCAGTCCGTCGACTCCGAAGTTGGCCAGCACCGGCCCGGGATTGGGTTCGACAAACAACCCGGCCGCCAATGACACCACCAGGTAGCCGTGCGCGACGATGCCACCGAACAGTGGGTTGGCCGCGGCGGCCTGCGGGTCGGTGTGCGCGTAGAAGGTATCGCCGGTGAATTCGGCGAAGTGGCTGATGTCCTCGAGGGTCACGGTGCGCGGTCCGCCCACGATGGTATCGCCAATCTGCAGCTCTTCGAGGTATTTGCGAAACGGGTGCACATCGGTGCGGGTCCGCGCCGCGCCGGCGGTCCAGCGGCCGGTGATCGCGGTCAGCATGTCGGGGCTGGCCTGGATCGCGCTGCGCTGCATGAAGTGCAGCACTCCCCGAATGCCGCCGAGCTCTTCACCGCCGCCGGCCCGCCCGGGACCGCCGTGCACCAGGGTGGGCAGCGGCGAGCCGTGGCCGGTGGATTCCTTGGCGTCGTCACGGTCCAGGACCAGGATCCGGCCGTGATAGGGTGCGACGCCTACCACCACCCGGCGGGCCACCGCAGGATCGTGGGTGACCAGGGAGCCGACCAGACTACCCTTGCCGCGGGCGGCAAGCGCGACCGCGTCGTCGATGTCGCGGTAGCCAATGACGGTGCTGACCGGTCCGAACGCCTCGACTTCGTGTAACGCCGCCGCGGTGGGGTCATCGGCACGTAGCAGCAGCGGCGGCAGGAATGCGCCGCGAACGGGGTCGGCCCCTTCGACGGTGAAGTGGTCCGGGTCACCGCTGACCAGGGTGGCGGCGTCACGCAGGCTCTTCAGCGACAGCAGCACCTCCTCGCGCTGGGTGATGCTGGCCAGCGAACCCATCCGGACCTGCTCCACGTCGGGGTTTCCGACGACGATCTTGTCCAGCCGCGCTGTGGTGGCTTCGACGACGGGGCCGACGAGGGGTTCGGGGACCAGGGCGCGTCGGATCGCAGTGCACTTCTGCCCGGCCTTGACCGTCGTCTCGGTGACGAGCTGCTTGATGTACAGGTCGAATTCGGGGGTGTCCGGGCTGGCGTCGGGACCCAGGATGGAGCAGTTGAGGGAGTCGAGTTCGGCGTTGAACCGCACCGAGCTCTCGATGAGGTTGGGGCGGCTGCGCAGCTTGGCGGCTGTGGACGCCGACCCGGTGAACACCACGGTGTCCTGGCTGCCGAGGTGATCGAGCAGCCCGTGCGGGCTAGCGCAAACTAGCTGCATCGAGCCCTCCGGCAGCAACCCGGACTCGATGATCACCCGAAAGACCAGTTCGGTCAGGTAGGCGGTCTGATGGGCGGGTTTCACGATCGAGGGGACACCGGCCAGAAACGCGGGCGCCAACTTTTCCAACATGCCCCAGACTGGGAAGTTGAACGCGTTGATCTGGACGGCGACGCCGGGTCGGGAAGTGTAGATGTGCTGCCCGACGAACGTGCCTGTGCGACCGAGGATTTCAATCGTTCCGTCGAGGTAGACGGTGTCGTTGGGCAGTTCTCGAACGCTCTTGCTGCCGTAGCTCAGCAGGGTGCCGAACCCGCCGTCGATGTCGATGGCTGAGTCCCGGGCGGTGGCACCGGTGGCGGTCGAGGTTGGATAGAACTCGTCTTTGCGGCCCATTAGCAGCTTGCCGAGCGCCTTGAGGGCGCTGGCGCGCTGGTGGAAGGTCATCTCGCGCAGCGCCGGGCCGCCGACATCACGCCCGTAGCCGATGACCGCCGTCGCGTCGAGGTGCCCGGACGAGAAGCGGGCGACCTCGTCACCGGTGACGGCATTGACCAGGGGGACGGTGTCGCCGTCGGGGGCGCCCCATTTCCCGGTGACATAACTTTCCAATACCCTGGTCATCGCAGACCCAACTCCTTTACAGACCGTCCGTTCGTTCGGTAATACTCTGGCAGTCGGCCGGCGCGTCCGTCAAGTCGGGTTGGTGCGCCGAGTGCGTTCAGCCGCGTTGGTCTGATCTGAGCTGACCCGCAGCCCGTCGAAGATCATCGCGACCACCGCGTCGGCCAGTTTGGTGGCGTCGAGTGCACGGTTAGGGCGGTACCATTCGATGAGTGAATTGACGGTGCCGAAGATGAGTCGGCTGGTCAACGCCGGGTCGACGTCGGGGCGTATGCTGCCCTCGCCGCAGGCGTTTTGGACAAGTTGACCGACGATATGGTCGAACTGCCGGCGCCGGGCCAGGGCGCGTCGTTCGACGGTGCTGTTGCCCCGGATGCGCAGCAGCAAGGTCACGTAGGGCAGCTCGGCGGCGAGCACCTGAATGCTGCGCCGGACCAGGTTTTCCAGGCGGTCGATGGCCGGTCCGCTGCTGGTGTCCGGCTGCTCGGTGGCCGCGAACAGCGCATCGAGTGCCCGGTCGACGGCCAGGCGCAGCAGTTCGGCCTTGCCCGACACGTGGTGGTAGATCGAGGACTTGCTGATGCCCAGCCGCGCCGACAGATGCTCCATGGAGGTGCCGTCGTAGCCGCGTTGGTTGAACACCGTCACCGCGACAGCCAGCAGCGAGTCCACGTCGTACCCTGGGCGGCCGACCTGGCCCTGGGAGCGCGTTCGTCGTACAGCCATACCGCCCATCATCGCACGCCGACCCCTTGCGCACCGACCGAAAGGTCGGTTATCAATGATGGGCCATGGCGAACTTCGACACTCTGCGGGTGGACTCCGGCGACGGCATGGTCGTCGTCGAGTTGCATCGGCCCGCGCAGCGCAACGCGATCAACGCGGCGATGGTCACCGAGCTGCACACCGTGTGCGCGGACCTGGAGCGCCGGCCCGCACTGCTGATCATCACCGGCGCTGGACCCGATTTCGCCGCCGGCGCCGACATCGCCGAACTGCGCGGGCGGCGACGCGACGATGCGTTGGCCGGGATCAACCGCGCGGTGTTCGACCGCATCGCCGCGCTGCCGCTGCCCACGATCGCCGCGGTCGAGGGCTATGCTCTGGGCGGCGGCGCCGAACTGGCCTACGCGTGCGACCTGCGCATCGCCGGCGCCGACGCCCAATTCGGCAACCCCGAACCCGGGCTGGGCATCCTGGCTGCCGCCGGAGCTAGCTATCGGCTGGCCGACCTGGTCGGCAAATCCGTCGCCAAGCAGGTCATCTTGGGCGGACACGTGCTGGGCGCCGACGCAGCGCTGCGGTGTGGACTGGTCAGTGAGGTGGTCGAGGCGGGTGCGGCGCTGCGCGCCTCGCGTACGCTGGCCGAATGCATCGGCCGCTGCTCGCCATTGGCCCTGCAGCTATCCAAAGCCATCTTCGACGCGGGCTCCCCGCACCCGCTGCTCGATGACATCGCCCAGGCGGTGTTGTTCGAAAGCGTCGACAAATCCGAACGGATGACCCGATTCTTGGAGAAGAAGAGGACCCGATGACCAGCGTGCCCGACATCGTCGCAGTGATTGGCGGCGGCCGGATGGGCGCCGGCATCGCCCAGGTCTTCGCCAGCGCCGGTGCCACGGTCACCATCGCCGAAGCCGACCCCGAGGCCGCAGCGGCCTCCCGCGACCGCGTCGCCGCCGGCCTGGCCCGAGCCGCCGAGAAGGACGCCCTCGACGGTGACCCCGCCGCGGTGCTTGCCCGCGTGCGCACCGTCACCTCCCCGGCCGAGCTGCCCCACGACGCCAGACTGGTCGTTGAGGCCGTCCAAGAAAACCTTGGCGACAAGATCACGGTGCTCATCGCGGTCGAGAAGGTTATCGCCCCGACCGCGGTGCTGGCCTCCAACACCAGCTCGCTGTCGATCACCGAGCTGGGGGCAGCGTTGGCGCAACCCCAGCGGTTTTTGGGCATGCATTTCTTCAACCCCGTCCCGGCGTCCAGCCTGGTCGAGCTGGTCCGGGGCGCCGACACCGCTGGGAGTGCGGTCGACACGGCACTGGGCTGGGTAGATGCGCTAGGCAAAACTGCTGTGGTGGTTAAGGATTCACCCGGATTCGCCACCAGCCGGCTAGGAGTGGCGTTGGGGTTGGAAGCCATCCGGATGCTTGAGGAGGGTGTGGCCGACGCCGAATCCATCGACCGCGCCATGGAGTTGGGCTACCGCCACCCGATGGGCCCGCTGCGCTCCACCGACCTCGTCGGACTAGACGTGCGCCTGGCGATCGCCGAGCATCTGCACTCCGCGCTTGGCGAACGATTCCGCCCGCCCCCGTTACTGCGCGTCAAGGTAGCGCGCGGCGAGCTGGGCCGCAAGACCGGTCAGGGCTTCTACCCCTGGCCTAACCGCTAACCGCCAAGGAGGAAGGTCATGACAGAGAGCCCGACCGTGGCGTACTCGGTCGACGACGGTGTCGCTGCTATCAGACTGGATCGGCCCGCGGCGTCCAATGCACTCGACCGTGCCACCAAAGAACAACTGCTACACGCGTTGTCGGCCACACACGCCGACGACTCGGTGCGCGCCGTTGCGCTAAGTGCTTCCGGTAAGAACTTCTGCGTCGGTCAAGACCTTGCCGAGCACGTGACGGCGTTACGCGCCGACCCCGCCCGCGCCATGGATACCGTGCGCGAGCACTACAACCCCATTGTGCGGGTTTTGCGCGACATCGCGGTGCCGGTGATCGCCGGCATTAACGGCGCCTGCGTGGGCGCGGGCCTCGGGTTGGCGCTGGCCGCCGATATCCGCGTCGCCGGTGCCAGCGCCAAGTTCGGCACCGCGTTCACCGGCATCGGGCTGGCCGCCGACTCCGGACTGTCGGCGTCGTTGCCCGAGCTGATCGGCGCGGGCCGGGCCGCCGCGTTGTTTTTCCTCGGCGACACCATCGACGCCGCCACCGCCGACACCTGGGGGCTGGTGCACCGCGTGGTTCCCGACGACGAGCTCGCCGACACCACCGCCACCCTGGCCGCCCGGCTCGCTGCCGGGCCCACCGCCGCATACCGCGCCGTCAAGACGCTGATCGCCGCCAACCCCGGCGCCGCGCTGGAGCAGGTTTTGGCGCGGGAAGCCGAAGCCCAGCAGCATCTGGGCGCTTCGGTAGATCACACCGCTGCCGTCGAAGCGTTCCTGGCCAAGACCCGCCCGGTCTTCGTCGGCCACTGACTGGCGGTGAGCCTCTTGCGGGACGCGCCGCGATACAGCACACTGGACTTACCGATCATTCGGTTGGTAATTGGACGCTCAGTCGGTAATTGGAGGCTGTCATGAGTCGAAGCGACGCATTGCCGCAGGCTGCCGAGTTGGCGCACAGTTTCGATGCCACCATCACAGCCGGCGACCGGATCGAACCGCGGGATTGGATGCCCGACGGGTACCGCGAGACCCTGATCCGTCAGATCGCCCAGCACGCGCATTCGGAGATCATCGGCATGCAGCCGGAAGGCAACTGGCTGACCCGGGCGCCGTCGCTGCGACGCAAGGCCATCCTGATGGCTAAGGTGCAGGACGAGGCCGGCCACGGCATGTATCTGTACTCGGCGGCCGAGACGCTGGGCGCTGCACGCGGTGAGCTGACCGCCAAGCTCATCGCCGGCCAACAGAAGTACTCATCGATCTTCAACTATCCGACGCTGAGCTACGCCGACGTCGGGGTGATCGGGTGGCTGGTCGACGGTGCGGCAATCTGCAACCAGGTGCCGCTTTGCCGCAGCTCCTACGGTCCGTACGCGCGGGCGATGATCCGCATCTGCAAAGAGGAGTCGTTTCACCAGCGGCAGGGCTACGAGCTGCTGATGACGATGATGCGCGGCACCGACGCGCAGAGCGCCATGGTCCAAGACGCCGTCGACCGATGGTGGTGGCCGACATTGATGATGTTCGGCCCGCCCGACACCGACTCACCCAACACCGCGCAGTCGATGGCCTGGGGGATCAAGCGGCACACCAACGACGAACTGCGCCAGCGCTTCGTCGACATGACAGTGCCGCAGGCCGAGGCGCTGGGCGTCCGGCTGCCCGACCCCGATCTGCGCTGGAACGCCCGGCGTGGAGCCCACGACTTCGGCGCCCCGGACTGGGACGAGTTCACCGCCGTCGTCAAGGGGCACGGGGTATGCAACGCCGAACGGATCGCCAATCGCAAACTCGCCCACGACCAGGGCGCCTGGGTTCGCGACGCCGCCACCGCCTTCGCCCGAAAAGCCCGTGCTGCCGAAGAGGAGACCCGATGAACGACACCGCGATCGACCCGGACTGGCCACTCTACGAGGTGTTCGTGCGCGGCAAACGCAGCCTGAATCACGTGCACGTCGGGTCGCTGCACGCCGCCGACGACGAGATGGCGTTGTACCATGCTCGCGACGTCTACACCCGACGCAACGAGGGGGTTAGCATCTGGGTGGTGCGCTCGGACGCCATCGCCGCGTCCAGCCCCGACGAGAAGGATCCGTTCTTCGCCGCCAGCGGCGACAAGGTGTATCGGCACCCGACCTTCTACCACATTCCCGATAACGTTCTTCACATGTGAAGACGGAGCACCCAGACATGACAGACCACGATTCGGCCTATGCCAGCCTCATCGACCTCGATGAACGCGACCAGTGGGCGTTCGGCACCGGTTTCGACGACCCGCTGGCCGGGGTGGACACCACATTGCCGGCCGGCATCGATGGTGTCGACCTGGCCGCCTACTGCCTGATGCTCGCCGACGATGCCCTGATCGCCGCGCAACGGCTCACCCAGTGGTGCGCCAAGGCCCCCGAACTGGAAGAAGAAGTGGCACTGGCCAACATCGGGCTGGACCTGCTCGGGCAGGCCCGGCTGTTGCTGACCCGCGCGGCCGCCGCCGACCCGGCCGCCGTGCCGACGCTGCCCGCCGGTTCCCCGGTGCCCGCCGAGGACGCGTTGGCGTTCTTCCGCGACGAACCGCTGTTCCGGTGCGTGCGCCTAGTCGAACTCGACAACGGCGACTTCGCCGCCAGCGTCACCCGACTGCTGGTGTTCGCCACCTACCGGCTGGCCGCAATGCAGCAGCTGCGCGGCTCGACCGACCCGGTGTTGGCCGCGGTGGCCGGCAAAGGCGTCAAAGAAGTCACCTATCACCGCGATTACGCCGCGCGCTGGCTTGTCACCCTGGCCGGCGGCACCGAGGAGTCCCGGCGACGCACCGAGGCGGCGATCGAACGGGTGTGGCCCTACGTCGATGAACTGTTCGAGCCCCACCCGGTCGAACAGCGCCTGGCCGCCGCCGGGGCGGCCGTCGACCCGTCGGCGCTGCGCGCCGAATTCGACACGGTGATGACCCAGATCTTCCGTGCCGCGCAGCTGCGCATCCCCGACACCGCGCCCGCCGCCCGGGTCGGCGACCGCGCCGGACGCGACGGAATCCACACCGAGGCGTTAGGTTTCCTGCTGGCCGAGATGCAGTCGGTGGCACGCTCGCATCCGATGGGGACATGGTGAACAAGATGACCATCAGCACCCGGTCCCGTGTCGCACAGGCCCGTGCGGTGGCCGCCACCGTCACCGACCCTGAGCTGCCGATGCTCACCCTGGCCGACCTCGGCGTCCTGCGCAGCGTCGACCAGACCCCCGGCGGCACCATCGTGGTCACCATCACCCCCACCTACTCTGGCTGCCCGGCGATGGCGACGATGCGTGCCGACCTGCGACGGGCGCTGACGCATGCCGGGTTTGACGACGTCGACGTGCGGACCGCACTTTCCCCGGCCTGGAGCAGCGATTGGATTACCTGCGGCGGCCGGCGCAAGCTCGCCGAACACGGCATCGCCCCACCGGGTGTCGCGGCCGTGAAGCGCGCCGGGCCGATCCCGCTGACCCTGACCCCGCGCTGTCTGCAGGTCCGCTGCCCGCGGTGTGCATCCACCAACACTGACCAGACCTCGGAATTTGGCGCGACAGCCTGCAAATCCCTGCACCGCTGCCGATCCTGCGGGGAGCCGTTCGAGCGGATCAAGGAGATTTGAGATGACGACCACGCACTCCCCCGCGGTCGTGACACGGGGAAAATCGTTGCGGGGCACGTTTCACCGGCTCCGCGTCGCCGCCGTCGAGAAGCTCTGCGACGACGCCGCCGCCGTCACCTTGACCGTGCCGGTCGACCTGGCCACCGCATTCACCTTCAAGCCCGGCCAATACCTGACCTTCCGCAAAGTCATCGACGGCACCGAACTGCGCCGCTCTTACTCCATCTGCGCAGCTGCCGGCACCCCGCCGCGCATCGGAGTCCGCGAAGTCCCCG
Source organism: Mycobacterium sp. TH-M25 (assembly GCF_057473665.1). Taxonomy (NCBI): domain Bacteria; kingdom Bacillati; phylum Actinomycetota; class Actinomycetes; order Mycobacteriales; family Mycobacteriaceae; genus Mycobacterium; species Mycobacterium sp. TH-M25. The sequence continues at coordinate 3,109 of NZ_JBYCLA010000357.1, read as the reverse complement.
GCGGCGCCTTCTCCGGTTGGCTGATCCACCAGCTGCGGCCAGGCGACGAACTGGAAGCCCAACCGCCGGCCGGAAACTTCACCGCCGACCCTGCCGCCAGCGGGCGGCACGTGCTGATCGCCGCAGGCTCGGGCATTACCCCAATCCTTTCGATCGCCGCTTCGGTACTGCGGCATCCCACATCGCACGTCACCGTGTTCTACGGCAACCGGCGTCCCAGCTCGGTGATGTTCGCCGAGGAGCTGGCCGACCTCAAGGACAGCTACGGTCCCCGCCTCGAGTTGGTGCACGTGCTGTCGCGGGAAACACGGACAACCGACCTGTTCAGCGGCCGCCTGGACGCGCGGCGGGTGCGGCTGCTACTGCAGACCCTGGTGCCGGTCGGCGCGGTCGACCACTTCTGGCTGTGCGGGCCGTTCGGCATGATCACCGATGCCCAGCAGGCCCTGCGTGAGCTCTGCGTCGACGACGACCGCGTCCACCGCGAACTGTTCTTCGTCGAAGACATCGCACCACCACCCGCCGAACACGCGGAGGCCGCGGTGGCCGGGCTGGTCAGCGAAGTCACCGTCATCCTCGACGGCGCCGCCAGCACACTGAGCCTGCCACGCACCAGCACCGTGCTCGACGGCGCCCAGCGGTCCCGCGACGATCTGCCGTTCGCCTGCAAGGGCGGGGTTTGCGGCACCTGCCGCGCCAAGGTCACCGCCGGTGAGGTCGATATGCGCCGCAACTACGCCCTGGAGGCCCCCGAAGTCGACGCCGGCTTCGTGCTCACCTGCCAATCCTTCCCGCTCAGCGACACCCTGACCGTCGACTTCGACGCCTGACCGGAGCGCTGATGACCGAACTCGCCAACTCGCCCGTGCGCTCACCCGACGAACCGGAACCCATCCAAGCCGCCTCCCGCCACGAGATTTCGGCGCTGCAGCTCACCTACGACGAGAAGCGGGAGAACTGGCGAAAGGCAATGCTCAACGTGAAGAGCGTTGTCGAGCGCTACGGAATTCCGTTTCCCGCCATCCCCGAAGTCGGGATCACCGGAGAGGAGGTCGACGATGTCTCTGAGCAAGACATCATCCCGATCTTCTGACCATACTAGAGCCAAGAAAGGGACATGCGGGTGATCTTTGAGCCGGCTGCAGAGACCATGGATCCCGGCGAGCGTCGCGACCTTCAAAGTGAGCGGTTAAACGACCTGATCCGCTATGTGTGGGACCGGGTTCCGTTCTATCGGCAGCGCCTGGAACAGACGGGAATCAACCCTGACGAGAAGCTCACGGTCGACGATCTGCCGAGGCTGCCGCTCACCAAAAAAGCGGACCTGCGCGATACCTACCCCTTTGGGATGCTCGCCGTGCCAAAGGATCAGGTCGCGCGGGTGCATGCCTCCTCGGGGATGACCGGTAGCCCGATCGTTGGTGCCTACACCAAGGAGGACCTCGGGCTGTTCGCCCATGTCGTCGCTCGCTCGTTGGCGATGGGGGGAGCCCAGCCCGGCATGGTCCTTCACAACGCTTATGGTTACGGTCTTTTCACCGGCGGTCTCGGCCTTCACTACGGCGGAGAGCTTCTCGGGATGACGGTGGTACCGGTATCTGGCGGCATGACAAACCGTCAAATCACCTTGATCCGCGACCTGCAGCCTGAGATTATTACCTGCACGCCGAGTTACGCTCTCATCCTTGCTCAGGAGTTGGCTTCCCAGGGCATTGCCCCAAGCGATGTATCGTTGCAGTTGGCGGTCTTAGGGGCGGAGCCCTGGACCGAGTCGATGCGCCGCGAGATCGACACTGGCCTGGGTGTGCGCTCCACCAACATCTACGGCTTGACAGAGATCATAGGCCCCGGCGTTGCCAACGAATGTGTCGAGGTGCGCGAGGGTTCGCACATCAACGAGGACCACTTCCTGGCCGAGATCGTCGATCGTGAAACCGGCAAGGTGTTGGACGACGGTACGGAAGGCGTGCTGGTACTGACGACGCTGACCAAAAAAGCGTTGCCGATGGTACGCTATTGGACCGGCGACATCACCTCGCTGTCTCGTGGTCGTTGCGCATGTGGGCGAACCCTCATCAAGATGGCGCCCGTCAAGGCACGCAATGACGACATGCTTATCATCCGCGGTGTCAACGTCTTCCCAACCCAAGTCGGCGACGTGCTAGCCCGTATCCCCGAGCTGTCGGAGAACTTCCAGCTTGTAGCAACCCGCGAAGGTGCACTCGACAAGCTGCAAGTGCGAGTCGAGCTCAACGACAAGGCGTTTCGCTCGGTCACCGCTGAGGTGCTTTCCGACGAGGTGGTGGAAGCCGACCAAGCGCTGAAGTCACTGCGCCAGCAGGCTGTTTCGATGTTACGAGAAACCATCGGGATCTCGATATCGGTCTCGCTTGTAGCGCCGGGGGACACCCCCCGCTCCGAAACCGGCAAACTCCGCAGAGTCGAGGACCGCCGCCAGATCCAATAGCCGTCCCGTCCCAAACAGGATGCTGGCCGGTTTTCCCCTCAGTGTCGGGTTCGTAGATGCCGGCCAGGATCTCGGTGCCGGCACCGTTGAACACATCGTGGCCCGCTATGCTATGACCCGTGCGATTTCAACGACCGGCTGCTGCCGGGCCTCAAAGGCACGATGAGTGAGGCTGAACTGCACTTCTTACGCGCCCGCATGCAAGGCGGGCTGCTGGCCAAGGCCCGCCGCGGGCAACTGCCGATACGCCTACCGGTCGGGCTGGTCTATGACCCAGCCGGCGACGTCGTGCTCGGTCCCGACACCGGTGTCCGCGACGCGCTCACCCACCTGTTCGACGAATTCACGCGGACCGGATCGGCCCGCGCGGTCGTCAAGGCCTTCGCCGCCCAACAGTTGACCTTCCCCGCGCGTCACCTCACCGGCCCACGCGGCGGCCAGCTTTACTGGAAACCGTTGGTTTGCGTCTGACTTCGCCGCAGAAAAGCCCGAAATCAACACCAACCCGCAGTCTCAGCAGCCAGCACGGGACAGCCTGGAGGATGTCCCGAGTTCCGTGGAACTTCGATGGCGGTCCGGTGAGCATCAGGCCGCGCTCACCTGTTCATTGTGCACGACGGGTCCGACAGTTTCGGCGAACTC
>NZ_JBYCLA010000356.1:0-2908 GCF_057473665.1 Mycobacterium sp. TH-M25 | reverse complement strand
TTTCTCGTTACTAAAGTAGACGACGATGAACTGGTCGGTGGACCCGAATGTGTACGTGGTGTCGTTGACGGTGGCATAGAATTCATTAACTAGACTGCCTCCAGGGCCTTCTAAATAGAAATCCTGATCACCAATGACCTGGGTGTCCAACGAGTTACTGACGGTGGAGATGATGGTCTCCGGAGCGTATGAGACGGGAACAATCGAGTCGCCGTTCAAGACGGCTGAAGCTCCCCCATCCACAGGAACGACCACATCAGTGCTATCAGCCGCGGCAACCCCCGGTGTGGCCGCCAAGGCCGCACCAATGCCCAGCCCCACTGCCAGCCCGCCGAGCCGGCCAATACGTTTCGCGTAACCCACCGCTGCATCCTTTCGTCGGCTGCGCCCCCCCGAGGCACGAGCTAGTTTGTGCGGGCGGCTCCTACGACCCTGTGGCGCAATTTGCTTAAGGAACCTGAGATTTACTGAGCATACCTGAGGTTTGGCTTATGGGAACCGGGTCGCCAGGGCAGCTCAAGTTGACGAAGAAACCGGCTCTGAGCTGGTCTGGGATAACGTTCTGTCAGGCGAATAACCGTGACATGCGTGGCCAACGCGCATAGCGGCAGACAGTGCGGACCGGCCCGCTCGAGAAGTGCTCGAACACGCGTTTCGCCGAGACGATGCAGTGGGCGATGGACGTCATCTCCAATGATGGCCCGGACCCGCTCGGGGTCGGTTACCGGTCCGCGATCCGCGTGCGGCTGATCCACGCGTTCGTGCGTCGGCACGTGGCGGCAATGCCGGACTGGCGCAGCGACGAATGGGGCGTGCCAGTGAACCAGGCTGACATGGGAGCTACCGTTGCCGCGCTCTCGAACCCCGACGAGTCCACCAAGCAGCTTCCGGTTCCGATCGCTGATAACCCGCTGGTCTGGCACGACCGCAGTATGCTGGGCCGTTGGTGCCGATCCCGATCAACGTCGCCCGAAGCGCCGCCGCCCGCGGCCAGCGCGAGCAGGAAGCCTTGCTGCATAACATGATTGACGACGGCGTGGCCACCGTTGGCGAGTCTGCTGCGGATGTGAGCAGGGTGGCATGACGCTGGCCAGCGTGGGTTTGTCTCGGATGGCTCATCGTTGACTGGGCCGCATATCGCTCCGCTGTCGCAAGTCGACTGGTCGGTGGGCAAAGTGCTAGGAACGTGACATGGCCGATCCCGAAGTCACCCGATCGCCGAGATCTCCCAGCGCATTTCGCTACCCGGATGCCAAAACCGCGGGCGGTCACGCGCGGCTTCGCGATCGGGTGCGAAGGGTCACCGGCGTCGATCTCTTCCCGTCCGACGCGACGGCCGCCGCGTTCATCGCCGGCCTGGGCGAGGGCGATCCGGTGGCCGAACGGTTCGTCGCCGAGACGTACCACGGCGAACTCGGCGCCCGCAGAGCCAGGGAGCTCGTCGAGAAAGCTCAACGATCGGGAATCGACCAAGTGCCGGAGGCGCCGGAGTCGATGCGCGCGCTGTTCGAGGAGTTCGAACACCTGCCCGACTGGGTCGACCCTAACCTGGTCGAGCAGGGCGCGGCGGTATGGCGGCGGTGGGCGTATTCGCTGGGAGCGCTGGGCAATGCGGGGACGATCGACACCTACACGGAGGGCTACTTGGCGGTGCCGTTGTCGTTGTCCGGGGGCTACGCCGGCGCGCGTGCCTTGCACCGATACCTGGAAACGTCGAGGTGGTGGATCGAAGTCTGCCGGCCTGGAGCCATCCTCACACCGGGTTCATTAGGCCGCAACATCTCTTTGCATGTGCGCATCATGCATGTCAGCGTGCGCGCCAGGGTGAATGAGCATGCGGAATGGGATGCCACTCGCTGGGGGCTGCCGATCAGCCAGTCGGCGATGCTGCTGACGTTGTTGGGCAGCAGCGTCGCGCCGGCGTTGGGCCTGTTTTTGCTCGGCCACGTCACCTCGCCCGCCGAGATGCGTGCGGTGCTGCATTTCAACAGGTACTGCGGTCATCTGGTCGGCGTGCGGTGTGACCGCTACTTCCCCGAGACCGCGGCCGACGCCTGGCGGATTCTGTTCATGGCCGACGCTGCCCGAAGCAACGACAGCGCGCACAGCGGCACAGAACTCGTCGAGTCCTTCGTCCCCGCCTTCGGCCCCAAGCCCATGCATCGTGGCCTTCAGCGACTGCGTGCCGAATACCACTACCGCGTGCAAGCGGGCTATCTGGGGCTGTACATGTTGCCGTGGAACCGACGCCGCTATCGGCTCCCCTCGCCGCTCGCCGGAATCATGTTGTTACTCCTACGATTTCCGCTGATCCTCGGCTTGGAGATCACCCGTCGCATTGTGCCCGCAGTGGACCGGTGGTGGCAGCGCTGGAATCTGCACCGCTGGGAACGCTGGCTTCAGTGGCAGGCCGCCGGCACGGCAGCGGCCTTCGAGGCGGCCGCCCCGCTGCGTCGCTAGTGGCGCTCGCCGCGGCACTGTCGGTGGATCTGCCACCGCCACGATCACGGCGTTGGGAGCCAGCGTCATCGGTGCGGGGATGCACCTTGGCGAAGGCGGCCAGCAGCAGACCGCTGGTTCCGGATGCTGAACGCTTGATGGTCAATGAAATATAAAGCAGCATATTGCATTTAGATCTATTCTAGTCGAATATTGGTGTTGTTCAACAACATTGATTCAAAAAGATACCGCCACCCGTAACAAGGTCGCGGGTGGCGGGGTGGACATGCCTGCCGAGCAAAGCCTACCGTGTAGGGTGGCACCTGTCGGAAAGTTCATAGAGACTTCTAATCATGTTGAATGCCAACAAATTTCATGGACAATTCCTAACTTACGGGTCGACCACTCAGCAAAATGAATCGTCGTTGACTTGACAGTGAACAGGCTCGACGGAGGCTGTTCTCCCGTG
>NZ_JBYCLA010000355.1:0-3883 GCF_057473665.1 Mycobacterium sp. TH-M25 | reverse complement strand
GAATCCTACCGGGGGCACCCTTTGAACAGCACAAACACAAGCCCGTGCAAGATGCGTGAAATAACGGGCACCTAACACGTGGCCACCGTTTCATCGGCCAACACGGCAGCTTGCAAGGCCCCGACCAGCCTCATACCGAACTGTGGTCGTTCGAGCGCGGTGGTGAGCCTTGCCGGCAGGCACTGGTGCCGTTAAGACGGCACGCCGCTAAAAGCGCCCTTGTCACCTCAGGGGGAGCTCGAATCGTAGATTGACGATAGGCGAAAGCTCCGAGGTCCAGGCCCTGACCGTCGGCATGCCGTCACCGTTTTGTCGGTTGGCCCGCCTACCCTGAACCTCGTGAAGCTTGTGGGTCTGGGGCTGTGAGCGACGACAAGGGCGTACCAGCGGCGTTAACCACCTACAGGACGGCGTTGGCCGCGTCGCTCGTCGTTATCGCCGGAATCGGTTTGATGTGGCTGTCCAACGTCAGCTGGTTCGATTCCCATAAGGCCCTTCAGGCCACGGCCACCCAGGTCGGCGGGCTGCTCATTACGATAGGCGGACTGGCCGTCCTGTGGGACCTCAGAGCTAAGCGAGACTTCATGAACGAAGTCCTTGAGAAAACGAAGATCGCCGCCGACGTCAGCGCGGCGGGTGTTGACCGCATGACGATGAGATGGACGGACGTCCCGTGGGACGACCTGTTCAAAAGTTCGAAACACGTCTCGGTCTTCATTGCATACGGCAGCAGCTGGCGCAAGCTGCATTGGCCAAAGATTGAGGAGTTTGCCATCAACAAAGGCAACTCCCTGCGGCTGTTCCTCCCGGACCCCTTCGATGACGGGACAATGCGGGTGCTAGCGCAACGGTACGACTCCACGCCGCAGAAGATCCAAGACAACGTCATCGAGACGGCCCAGGAGTTCGCGACTCTGGGAACCTCCTGCGCGGCCGATATCCGTATCTACTACCGCGCAGGTGATCCGACCTATACCTGCTATCACTTTGACGACAAGGTTCTCGTGACCCTCTACGCGAATAGGCGCCGGCGCGGCGACGTGCCGACTCTGCTGTTCGGGCAAGGATCATTCCGCCAGTTTTTCAAAGACGATCTCGCGGCTATCGAAGATCAGAGTGAGCCGGTCGCATTGGCCGACGTCACGAGAAGAGAGGCAGGGAGCGATGATTGAGAGCCCGGAAGTCGAAGTCGAACTGGTCGAGGGCGACGTTTCCTCTGACTTCGAGTCGGCCGTCAGAGACGCCGAGATCGTGGCCTGGGACATCGAGACCAGCGGCCTTGATTGGCAGTTTGATCGCATCGGCACCTGCCAGCTACACGTGCCCGGCATCGGGACACAGGTAATCCGAGTGAACGGGCACCAACCCGAGAGACTTCGGGAGTTGTTGACGTCCGAGCGTGTCCGAAAGGTGTTCCATCACGCGCCTTTTGATCTTCGATTCATGCGGTATCAGTGGAAGGCCAGCGCACGAAACGTGGCGTGTACAAAGATCTTGTCGAAGATTGTTCGGCCGGAAGCGGACGGCCCAGAACACAGCCTGAAACCTACTCTGGAACGGTTCCTTGGAGTGCTGCTCGACAAGAGCCAACAGACGTCGAACTGGTTGTCAGCCACAATCACTTCGGAGCAACTGACGTATGCGGCGCGGGATGTTGAGTACTTAATTCCGCTGCTCGATACGTTGATGGATGAGGCGCGAGCGAATGGTGTGGCGGACATCGCCGACCGGACGTTCGAGTATCTACCTACTCGCGTCGAAACCGATATCCGCGGTTGCGGTGACGTCTTCGCTTATTGATCTGCCTGAACCAACGTCCATCGAAATCAAAGTTGCCAGGGCCGCGTTGGGCGCGCCTAAACCGGCGACCTCCCCCTTGGCAGCGCCCGCCTGGTCGAAGCAGCGTTGCGCCACAATGCGTTTGCGAGGAATCCCCAAATGATGCGCGACCGTGCACGGCTCCGGCGCTCGCCGGCATCGACGGCATGACCTGGCAGGACCCGGAGGGCGCGATGCGAGCACTCAACATCGCCCCAACGGTCCTCGAACCAGGTATGAGCGGGCGCTCGTGGGGACCAGAAGGAGGACGCGCGCGGTACGGCTGGATGACGGGTCACCCGCGCGACTGCGCCAGCAAAAGGCTTCCCCACAAGCGAGTATGGACATTAATTTCCGGCTGGGGAACGGCTAGGGTTATGCCCATGCCGCAATACATGAGGAATCGACCACCGTAGCTGGGAGAGGAAATGTCCCGCTTGCGGCGGAGAGGTTGATTGGTGGTACGCAGGTGGTTACCGAACGGGTCCGACGAAAGCGGTCGCGGTCTTTGTTCCTGAATGCCTGGGCCAGTGCGCGGAGGGTACGGACATCACACTGAGCCCTAAATACCACACCGTCTCCAGGCAGTGGGAGGCGCAAGAGGCAGGCAGGTTACCGAAACCCGAATGACACCGTTCATCTACGGGTCGCTTCTGCGCGTCCTTGATCGCTGACGCTGATGTCGGCGCATTCTAGTACCAACACCACCTCACATCTTTGACACGCTGTCAACATTGCGATGGAAGAGCTTGGGAGATAGGCTATCTCGGCGACGAGCCGCTAGGTAGATCAGCTAGATATGTAACGGCGGGTCGGGGTCAGTAGTGGTAGTTCCCGTGATTCCGGTATCTAGCAGCGATCTCCGGAGTAGCCACGTCGGCAAATCGGAATGAGCGCATCGGAAAGCTACCCAGTGCGTCAGTGGTGTTCGTAATGCGAAGGCCCTCCGCAATGGGCTTAAGTGTCGGGTCGTTGATAGCCAGCTTTACCCACAGCGCGCCGATGAAGTTGGTCAGCGGGGACAGATCTTGTTGTTCATAATCGTGACGAAGACCGGTCACGACGAGAGATTCGTTACCGGATGTTCCGGCGAACATCCCTAGAAACGGAGCCACTTGTGGATTTTCTCGCAAAAACCTCTCAGTTACGACTATGGACAAGCGGCTCCAAGCTCCAAGGTCAGCAACACATATAAAGTCAAGTCCTTCGCGCGGAGCCATAATCAGATCGCGATCGAAATCAGTTATCGCCGACCTTATATTTTCTTTCGGGGTGCTGCCGGGAGACTTCCACTCGTGGGATTCGCCCAGAAGCCCAAAGAAGACCGGGGGTACTAAGTAATCCTTCTCTTTAGTTGCATCCCGTATCTGCATCCCTCGCCGAAGAACTATCGCATCCTCATACGCCTCCTTGATGTCGTCCCGGCCTACCGTCCGCCGAGAACTGAACGCGGCTACGACGCCCGATGCGAGCACGTGGTGCTTCTTGCGTAGCTTTTGTGGATAGTGCGGGTTGAAGATGACGAGGTCGGTTTCCTTCGTCTGCGCTGGACCATCCTCCGTTTCGAGTAGAAGGTACTTCCGCTTCGCAATCTCATACTGCGGCGGCAGCCACTCGGACAGAATCTCGTCCCAGCGGGACTCCACACCGTGACCTGTCTCCTGGACACGTCTCCGCTCGCGCGCCTGCTCCTGCTCGCGCTCGTACGACTCCACGACGGACTCGTTCACATCGGCGAGCCACTGGTGGTGTTCGTGGGGCATCCATCAAGCGTAGCCAGGTCTGGGTCCGCCACCACCAGCGAGTCCCGCTCACTGCCACCCGGCCCGATCGCCGCCGAAATATCCGCCACCGCCGCATTCGGTTTCGACGAGTCAACGCGAATCCGTTGCTACACGTCAACGTTTGCAAACGCTACTTTATCAGGGGAGAACAGCGGAAATCCTTATGCAAACGCGACTTCCGCAGCGAAGAAGATTTTCGGTTTTCGTTCGGGGGGTATGGCCACGCTGGGTTGGGCGTGGGTTGCCTCCCGGTCCCCGTCCTGTTTCGCCGCCCCCCTGGG